>CAXSEU010000113.1:1471-9668 GCA_964236485.1 uncultured Lichenihabitans sp.
GGTCAAGCTCTCGAAAAGGCGGAACGTCTCTTCCTCGCGGGACCCATTGTCGACCACCAGGATCTCGTAGGCCGGATAGCTGGTCTTGGCCTTGATCGAGCCCACCGCCATGCGCAGGAGATCAGCCCTGTCACGCGTCGGAATGATGATGGAGACCAGCGGCCCCGCGCCAATGCCGTGCAGGACATGGGGATGGGGCGAGCGCGGGTCGGCGATGACCCGCATGGCATCGTCCGGGACCTCGACGTGGCTGCGGACGATGGCGCGGTCCTCCGGCGTCGAGGAGGCACGAGGCGAGGAGGTCGTGTGGCTCAGCACCTGAGCGACATGGACCACATCGGCGGTGCTCAGCATCGCGCTCACCTTGAGCAGGAGATCGTGCCGCTGCGCGGGTCTCCCCGCCTCCGAAACGCCGCCGACGGCGCGCAGCATGTCGGCCTCGAAGCAACAGGGATCGCCGAGATAATCCCAGCTTAGCGCCCGCATCGGCGACCAGGCCGGCTTGAAGCGCGGAGCCGAACGGCCGCCGGGGGCCAGGTCGTCATCGTCGGCATAGACCAATCTGGCCCCGGAATGACGCTCGAGCGTCAACCCGAAGACCAGCAGCGCGTGAGGGCGGAAGGCGGTGCCCGGCCGGGGCATGAAGACGAAGGGACCGGCGGCCGCGCGTAGCGCTGCGTTCAGCTGACCAGCCCGGGAGTCAGCCACCGGCATCGGCTTGATCCTGGCGTCGCCTGCCCCACCGGCGGCGGATGGAACCGGCGTGAACAGCTCCCACTGATCGTAGACCTGCCCCCGCAGGCTGGCGGCGAGCGCCTCGGCCTGAGCCGGCGCGATGTCGGGGTCCGCCAGGATGCTGAACAGCGGCCGCCGGGCAAGGCCGGCGAGCCGCGCCTCGTGAAGGGCACGGTCCTCGTCGCGCTCGTCGAACCTCTCGCGCCAGATCGCATAGGCTTCAACGGGCGAACGCGTCGTCGTGGTGATCGGAATCGTGCTCCGGCCCTGCCGCTGCAACTGGATCAGGAAACGCGCGACCCGCCAGGGGAGCGATCGCGCATCACCCCTCAGAACGTCGAAACCGCGACGCAGCAGCGCCAGACGCTGCTCCCATCGCGATACGGCCCCGAGGCTCGGCTCCGTCCATGTGGACGGCGGCGCCGACCCCGACAGCATGACCTCCATCCTGACGACAGGCTTGATCGGGCGGAACAGCGCGCGGCACCGGTTGCGGCCGATCTTCGCCAGTTGCTGCGGCATTCGAGACCCATCCTCGAACACCAGGATCAGGCGCGCATCGACGATTCCCGCAGGCTCGCCCGACCAGTCGAGGCTATGCCATTCCATCGGGAGCGGGGGATCGAATTGCCGGCCCCAAACCCACGGCGGTTCCGGGTGACGAAGCGTGACGGGCTCCTGGCCGGGTTTCGGCACGCGGGCAAGCCGCTCGAGAACCCAGCCCCCCGCGTGCCCGGACCCCGCGCTTGGGTCAGCGCGGCTCGCCATGCTCGGCCAAGACCTTGAACATATACTGCCCGTAGGTGCTCTTGCGCAGGACCTCCGCCTGGGCCGCGAAGGCCTGGACGTCGATCCAGCCGCTGCTCAGCGCGATCTCCTCGAGGCAGGCGATGCGAAAACCCTGTCGCTTCTCGTAGACGCGGACGAACTCTCCGGCTTCGAGCAGGCTGTCGGGCGTTCCGGTGTCGAGCCAGGCGAAGCCGCGACCCATCTTCTCCACGTGCAACTTACCGCGCTCCAGATAGATCCGGTTGAGGTCCGTGATCTCGAGTTCGCCCCGTGGCGAAGGCTTCAGGTCCCGGGCGATCCGAACGACGTCCGCATCGTAGAAGTAGAGGCCCGTGACAGCCCAGTTGGTTTTCGGATGAGCGGGCTTCTCGACGATGGAAACAGCTCGGCCGCCGGCGTCGAAGTCCACCACGCCGTAACGTTCGGGATCGACCACATGGTAGGCGAAGACCGTGGCGCCGTCGTGCCGCTCGGTGGCCGGGCGCATCAGTTCCGGCAGGCCATGGCCGTAGAAGACGTTGTCCCCGAGGATCAGGGCCGAGGCCTCGTCGCCGATGAAGTCCGCCCCGATGATGAAGGCCAGGCCCTCGGGCTGTGGCTGCTCCGCGTAGCTGAGCGCGATCCCCCATTGCGACCCGTCGCCGAGAAGATCGCGGAAGAGCGGCAGATCGCGGGGCGTGGAGATCAGCAGGATCTCCCGGATACCCGCCAGCATCAGCGTCGACAGTGGATAGTAGACCATCGGCTTGTCGTAGATGGGCAGGAGCTGCTTCGATAGGACGTGGGTCATCGGATGAAGCCGCGTGCCGCTCCCGCCGGCCAGAACGATACCCCGCATTACCGCCCTCGCTTCATGGCCGCATCGGACCTCGCCTCATCGAGCGACGGGCGCGAACCGCGGATGAAGAGCTAACGCGCCCCAGCCTCCGCCGCAACCCGTGGGGCTATCGCGGCCCGTGCGAAGGTGAGGGCGCGGTGACCCACGAAGTTGACGATGGCACCGATGACGATCGCCAGTCCATGGCTCACGGCTTCCGCCGTCGGCACCGCGAGGAGGCCGGTGCTGCCGATCACCCCGGCGAAGATCTGCGCGGCCGCCACGACCGTGGAGAGCCCCGCGCCATTGACCAGCACGAAGCGCAGGATCTGCGCGCGCAGCGGCAACGAAGAGCCCGGGAACACCCATGTCCGATAGAGGCCGAACCCCGCCACCATGCCGACCCCGTAGGCCAGCGCGACAGCCGCGCCGTAGGGTAGCCCGGCCGACAGGGGAAAGCGGACCAGCCAGTTGACCACGGAGGAGAGCCCTCCGGCGACCAGAAACCGGCATGCTCCCGCGGGAACGCGATCGGCGAGGCCGAGGACCGCGTCGGATGCCGATTCGAGGAGCCGGCGGGGCGGCGTCCGGCCTGCGGAGCCTGTGATGATCGCTTGCGACATGGCGTTCGGCTTCCAAGCAACAGGCCGAACCTGTGCCGAAGTTACGGTGACACATCGAGGCGAAAAGACGAGCGGAAGCCGGGACTAGGGTTAGCCCGGCGTTGCCGGACAGGATGGATTTTTCGCGATACGGCGGACGCCATGGATCGGGGACGGGCGACATGCTTATAGTCGGGCATGCCGCACACCGACTCCCACCCGAAGCTCAGCCCCAAGCAGATCGACCACCTGCTCGAACGCTATCGCGTAACGAAAGGCAAGGGCTTCAGGCTGAGCGGGCATGCGACCGACGATCCCGCCAGCGACCTGATCGACCGGGATGAAGCCGAGACGTTTCTGGAGCAAGGCGTCGAGCGCCTCTCGCGGATGCAGGAACGGCTTTACGCGGACGCCACATGGTCGCTTCTGATCATCGTGCAGGCCATGGACGCGGCGGGCAAGGATTCGACGATCAAACATGTGACCACGGGCGTGAACCCGCAAGGGGTGATGGTCACATCCTTCAAGGCGCCGGGTCCGGAAGATCTGGCGCACGATTTCCTCTGGCGGATCAACCGTGCCCTGCCGGCGCGGGGCATGATCGGCATCTTCAACCGCTCCCATTACGAAGAGGTGCTCGTCACCCGGGTTCACCCGGAACTTCTCGACCATCAACGGCTGCCCGCCGCCTCACGGGACGGCAAACCGTTCTGGAATCACCGCCTGAAGGATATCCGCGCCTTCGAACGGCACCTTGGCCGCAGCGGCACGAGGGTGCTCAAGTTCTTTCTGCATGTTAGCCGAGACGAGCAGAAGAAGCGGTTCCTCGCCCGGCTCGACGAGCCCGAGAAGAACTGGAAGTTCAACGCCGGGGACATCCGCGAACGCGCGTTTTGGGACGACTACATGAAGGCCTACGAGGCGGCGATCGGCGCCACGGCGACCGAGGACGCACCATGGTACGTCGTGCCGGCGGATCAGAAATGGTTCACGCGCCTTGTCGTCGTCGAGGCCATCAACGCGACGCTCGCCGGGCTGGACCTCAAATGGCCCGAGACGTCGCCGGAGGCCAAGGCGCAACTCGCGGAGGCGCGCGGCAAGCTCGAGGCGGAGAACGGGCGGCGCTAGACAGAACTGGTGTCGCTTCCTTGCCGAACCTTGCGCAGCGTCAAGTTAAGACGTCCGCCCCACGGCAGCAGCGACGAAGAGCCGCCGAGGACGCGGTCGATTCCATGGAAGGCGAGCCGCGCCGGACCGCCGAGAACCAGCGCATCGCCGGAACGGAGCTTGATCGAGCGCGTCGGCGCCTGCCGGGTGGTCCCGCCCCAGCGGAAGACGGCCGCGTCGCCGAGCGACAGGGACAGCACTGGTGCGGAGAAATCCTCCTCGTCGCGATCCTGATGGAGCCCCATGCGGGCGCCCGCGTCATAGAGGTTGATGAGGCAAGCCTCCGGCGGGGCGGCGCAGCCCGAAAGCTTGCGCCATGCCGCCATCGCGATCTCGGGGATTGGCGGCCAGGGCCTACCGGTTTCGGGATGCAGCGGCTGGTATCGGTAGCCGCCGGCATCGGAAACCCAGCCGAGCGGTCCGCAATTCGTCATCCGCACCGAGAAGGGCTTCCCGGTCCTCGGCATTCTTGGCGTGAACGGCGGCGCCTCCGCCAGCACGCCGGCGAGGACGTCGCGCAGGAGGGTCTGGGTCTCTGCGGACAGGAGGCCGGGGTGGCAGATCAGGCCGGGCGACAGTTCGAGCACCGTGGGCTCACGCGGTCGGCGCCGCAACCTTGCCCTCGATGGCATGCCAGATGGCCTCGGCAAGGTCGGGGCCGCCGAGCCGCTTGATCGCGCGCAGGCCGGTCGGGGACGTGACGTTGATCTCGGTCAGGAACCCGTCGATCACGTCGATGCCCGTAAACAGCAGCCCGCGACGTTTCAGCTCCGGCCCGATGGTTGTGCAGATCTCCTGTTCGCGCGGCGTCAGTTCAGTCGCCCCCGCGGCGCCACCCCGGACCATGTTGGAGCGGATGTCGTCCCCGGATGGGACACGGTTGACCGCCCCCATGGCCGCGCCATCCACGAGGATGATACGCTTGTCGCCCTTGCTGACTTCGGGAAGGAATTCCTGGATCACCCAGGCCTCCCGGAAGGTGGCGGTGAAGAGGTCGAACAGCGAACCGAAGTTCGGGTCGCGCCGCGAGACCTTGAACACCGCCGCGCCGCCGTTGCCGTAGAGCGGCTTCATCACGACATCGCCATGCTCGGCCCGGAAGGCTTCGATGCTGGCTCGCTCGCGCGAGATCAACGTCGGAGGCATAAGCTGCGGGTAATCCATCACGAAGAGCTTTTCGGGCGCGTTGCGGACACCGGCCGGATCGTTGACCACCAGCGTCTTCGGATGAACGCGCTCGAGGAGATGCGTCGAGGTGATGTAGGCCAGGTCGAAGGGCGGGTCCTGCCGCAGCAGGACGACGTCGACCTCGGCAAGGTCGATCACGGACGTCTCGCCCAAGGTGCAGTGGTTGCCGGGTTCGTCGCGCACCTCGAGCGGCTGCATCGCGGCAAGCACGCGCGATCCGTGCAGGGAGAGCTTCTCCGGCGTGTAGTAGAGGAGCTTGTGCCCGCGCCGCTTGGCTTCAAGCAGGAGCGCGAATGTCGAGTCTCCTGCGATATTGATCTTCTCGATCGGGTCCATCTGGACGGCGACAGTCATGGCCATGGTCAAGCGCCTTGATGCGAAGGTGCCGGTCGGGCCGGCGATCTTGCGCCGAACAGCGCATGATGCGGGACCCGACGTCAACCGGGCGGTGCCCGGTTCGGCGCCAGGGGGCGTGTGAAACCGGCGGATTCGATGAGTCGGTTCGGGTGGATTTCCGCCGTTTCGCCGACGGTTATCCGTCAGTTCGCGTCACCCGCGAGGCCTCGGAAAGCAACGTGACACTGCGCCTGATTGGCCTTCGTAGTATCATACCCTGCTACAGCTCGATCACCCGTACGGGATTGGCGTGACCGACAAATATTGGAAGGCGGTGAGATGGCAGGCTCGACGTTTCAGACGAACCCGATCGACCTCAACAGGCTTCTCGACGAATGCCACCGGGGCGTCATCCAGCTTCCCGATTTTCAACGCAGCTGGGTTTGGGACGAGGACCGCATCAAGAGCCTGATCGCATCGGTCTCTCGAGCCTTTCCAGTTGGCGCTCTCATGTCGCTTGACACAGGCGGCCCGGTAAACTTCAAACCGCGCCCCGTTGAAGGCGCTCCCGAGGCTGCTCGCCAGGTAGCTCCGCAATCGCTGCTTCTGGACGGTCAGCAACGTATGACCTCGCTTTACCAAGTCACCTTGCGCGGCAAGGTTGTTGAAACTGTCACGCCTAAAAAGAAAAAGGTTCGCCGGTGGTTCTACATTGAAATTCCCAAAGCGCTCGACGTGACCCGCGATCGCGAGGAAGCGATCGTCGGTGTACCGGAAGATAAAATCGAGCGGACGGACTTCGGGCGCGTCGTAACGCGCGATCTTTCGACGCCGGAAAACGAATACGCGGCCCTCATGTATCCCGTCTCCCAGGTGTTTGATTGGGATAAGTGGCAGGACGGCTTTGATGAATTTTGGTCCGGCGATCACAACAAGAAGGTCCGCGAGGATTTCCGGTCGTTCAAGCGCCAGATTCTGGAAAACTTCAAATACTACCGCGTCCCCGTGATCGCCCTTGACTGCTCTACCTCGAAAGAGGCCGTGTGCGTTGTCTTTGAGAAGGTGAATACCGGGGGAAAAGCGCTCGACGCGTTCGAGCTCGTTACCGCGATGTATGCCGCTTCGGGGCACGAGCTCCGCAAGGACTGGTATGGCGACGACGGCGTCAAGGGGCGTCATCGCCGACTTGCTGACGCGCTACGGCCCGCTGATTCTAGCGGCGGTATCCTCGCGAGCGTCAGCAACACGGATTTCTTGCAGGCCATCTCGCTCTTCTACACCCGCGAACGACGGCGCATCGCTGAATTGACCGGAAAACAGGGCAAGGAATTGCCAGCCGTATCTGGTAACCGCCAGGCGCTCCTGGACCTTCCGCTCGACGCCTACAAGCGCTTTGAGACCAAGGTGGAGCACGGGTTCATCCAATCCGCCAGATTTTTGCACATGCTGCACATCTATAGAATTTTTGATTTGCCCTATCAGTCGCAGATCGTCCCGTTGGCCGCGATCCTCGCCGACATCGGCGACGCCTGGGAGCACGATGCGACACGCACGAAGTTGGTTCAGTGGTATTGGAACGGCGTATTCGGAGAGCTTTATGGCTCCGCCGTCGAATCGCGCATCGCGCGAGATTTCATGGAGGTGCCTGCATGGCTAAAGGGAGGCCCCGAGCCTTCGACCGTAAGCGAGACAATTTTCCGCGCCGACCGATTGAAGACGATGCGAATGCGGCTTTCAGCGTCCTACAAGGGCATGAACGCGCTCTTGATGAAAAAAGGTGCCCAGGACTTCCGATCCGGCCAGAAATTCGACCACACCGTTTTCTTTGGAGACAACGTCGATATTCACCATATCTTCCCGCAGTATTGGTGCAAGGCGGAGGGTATCAGACCAGCGGTCTTCGACTCCATTATCAACAAGACGCCTCTCTCATACCGGACGAACAGGATCATCGGCGGCGTAGCGCCGTCTCAGTACATCGCGAAATTGGAGAAGGGGAACGAGACCACACCACCGATCGCTGGCCAGAAGCTCGACGCTTATCTCGAATCGCACCTGATCGACCCGGTGCTGTTGCGCTCCGACCAATTCGGAACGTTCATGGAAGACAGACAGAAGCAACTTCTTGCCCTGATTGAGCAGGCCATGGGAAAGGCTGCTTACACGGGCAACGTCGCAGAAGAGGGCGACGATGCTGAAGCTGACGAGGACGCGGTCGAAACCGACCTGACGATTGCCATGGAGTAGGGGCCGTGCCTTGTTCAATGCGCAAGAAAACCAAAATTTAGAGGTTCAGTCGCATTGATCCGCCGCTTGGGCGGCCAACTCGGCCCGGTGCAAGAACGAAGGTCACTCGTCGCGAACTGACTCGCACTTCCCTTGTGCATGCCGAATACTGTTGTGCCTCTGCCCTCCTTGCGAGCCGGTCGTTGACAGGCAGCGGAGCTTGGTCTAGGAACCGGCTTGGTCGAAAGACCCTTGCAACGCCGACCGATCCCACCCGGAGGCGAACGCCCGACAGCGCAATGCGCCCTCGGGCGCACAAACGTTTGGATAAGGGCGC
>CAXSEU010000114.1:0-9525 GCA_964236485.1 uncultured Lichenihabitans sp.
CACTTCGCCTCGGTCGTATCCGGATTGTACTTCTCGGACTTGGCCGACCGTTCATCGAAAGCGTCGAATCCCGCGTGCCAATCGCCCTCCGTCGCGGCCCACGTCGCCAGCGCGAAGTTCGACCACTCGTTCCAGCACCAGTCCTTATTCGGGATCACGGCGAGGGCGGCCGCGATGTCGGCGCTATCGGCCGTTTTCTCGGGGTTCAAAACTCCTCGGGATCCTTCACTCGGCTGCCTGGCGAACTCGCCAGCGGCAACCGCCCTGAGGCGCTCCAGAGCCTCAGCCAGCACAAGCTGGGCGTCGTTCTCCTCGACGATCTTGGCCAGGCGGGGTACGCCCTTCCGGTGCCATGACCCCGGCCAGCGTAGTGGATGAACTAGTGAGACGGCCGAGGCGTCCGCCCCGACTAAGTCGCACGCCAGTTTGCGAGCGGTTCGCAGGTCTGCGTGTTCCTCGAGAGTGCGGGTCGGCACCGCAAGTCGCCAATATACATGCAGCTTTGGCTCCTCTTCTCCGGTGATTGGGTCACGCCATCGACCGCCCGATTCGATGACGATCGTCGGTGGCCCCAAGACCTTCCTAAGCTTGTCGAGCGCCGATCGGGGCGAAGCGTCGCATTCGGCGACGATCGCCAGACCCTCGAGCAGGTCATCCCGACGGGCCCGGTACTCGGTCCTAAACGTGGCGATCGGCGGGGCGAACACCGCCGGCACCGACAGGTTTGCGGCCCGGAACGCGGCATGGGTAGCCTTGTCTAGAAAGTCCGGTGCTCCTAAACGGACGCTCTCGTCATGCAGCGCCGGACCGTCCCTGTTCGCGTCGTTGAAAAACCGAAGCGCCACAAAGCCGTCCGGATTCGCGTGCCAAAAAATTGCGCTGACGAACCGGGCGAGCTCCGTTCGATCAGGCGCCATATCGCCGAGGGAGGCGCCCATCAATGCACCCCTCCCGCGCCCTTCACCGTGCCGATCCCCAGAGCGCAGGTCGGATTGACCTTGCGCACGAGGTCGATCCAGTCCGTCTCGTATTCGAGTCGCGTCTCGATCAGGCAGGTGTGTTGTCGATTGAGGACGGCAACGCTGACTGCCGCGGCGTACAGGACCGGTAGCGCCTCGCAGCTCACCACTACCACGCCAGCGCAAACCGCGAAGAGCCGCTTGAGCGACTCGCGGTCGAAGGCAGCGGGCCCGAAGGCGCTTTCCATATCGTCGCCTAGAAGGACGAAGTTGGGTCGAGCTTCCCCGATTGCGAAGGGGCCGGCGTACTGCAAGACGCGGTGGAACGTGATGCCGTGGTCGCGGACGGCATGCCAAACGAGCTTCAGATGCGGAGGCGAGGCCTCGAGCATTTCGGTGAGTGCTGCTCGTGAAGCGGGGGATACGGGCGCGTTCATCGGCGCCCCCTAAGCATCTCGGTCCCGCGATCGGCGACGAAAGCGCCTTGCAATCCACGCGCACTTGCTGTTGAATTGGAGCCGTTGAGCACACAATTCCTGGACCCGGCGCCTTCGCGAGAGGCGGCGGGTTTCTTTTTGTCACTCATCCCGTGACCACCCCCGTCCCACCAGACAGCCACGCGCGGACGTCCTTCACGGCATACCGCGGGCGGCCCTCAACGATGGTCACCCGGGGCCCGCGGCCCTTAGCACGCCAAATCTTTAGAGTGATCTTCGCGTAGCCGGTCACCTTGTGCATGAGCTCCGTGTCGAGCAGCGTCGAGCCCGGTAGGGCGTCCAAGTCGGGAACGGGCCGCGGTGTGCGCTCCCACTTTTTTCTAGTCTCGGCCATGGGGCCAGCCTCCTTTAGGGGAGGGGACGAACGCGCAGCTCGACCCCTCCGCAGAGTTGCGGATGAAGGGAATCGAGATGTCGAAGTGCGCTCAGCCCGGAGCCGGGAGCCACCCAGCAGACCAGTTCGCCAGTTCACAGTTTCACGAGCGCGGCGTTCGAAAACAACTCTAGCTGGCCTAAATATCTACAGGCAGGCGGATTTCGTCAAGCGTTGTTTGGATGATTCGGTATGTTTCTGGCGTGTCTGTCCTGGCATATATTCTGTAGTCTATTTGTAGTGTTGTAATACTACACGATCCGCGCAACGTGCTCGGCCCATTTGGTGAAAGCAGCGCGCATCTTCTCGACGGCCTGGTCTCGGTTGTAGATGCCATCGAGTTCTGCCTGAGCATGACCGAGGCACCGCTCTGCCGTTTCGTTGTCGACGCCGAGCCGCGACAACCCGGTGCGGACTGTCCGCCTAAGGTCGTGGAGGGTGAATTCCACGCCCGAGTCGCGTTGAAGCTTGATGACGAACTTCGTCCATCCGCTCATCCTCCCGCCTGTGCGAGGCGAACTGAACATGATGTCGGACCGCGCATCTGCGGAGCAGGCGTCGAAGATGTCCGCTAGCGCCGGGACGAGCGGGACGAGATGGCCACGGCCTTGCTTCACGAATGCCGCCGGTAGTCGGATGACCTCGGCGTCGCGGTCTATCATGGCGTGTGTGAGCCCTGCACCCTCACCACGACGGCAACCGGTTAGGATGAAGAACCGAGCCAAGCGGCCGACCGACGTTTTCTGGTCCGCTGCGTGCCACACCTGGGCAAGTTCGTTGTCCGACAGCGCGCGACCATGCTCCGCCTCAGAAACCTTGTCGGCGCGCGTGGCACGTTCCTTCCGGTGGCCGAGCAGCGGGTTCACCGAAAGCACGTGTTGGCTTGACACGCACCACGTCAGGAACGCCCTGGCGTGAGCCCTGAGCCCCGCCGCGGCACCAGCCTTCCCGGCCTCTTCGAGTTTCGCCATCTCGACCGCGAGGTCCGCGCCACTGACGGTCCGGATATCGCGCTGAAGCAGCGGCTTCAGCTTCGTGCGCAGGCTGGTCAGCACTTCCTTGCGCCGAACATACTTCCGCCGCTCCAGGGCGCCCTCATAGCGGTCCAGCATCTCGCCCAGGGTAAGCTTGACGTTTGCCCGTGCTTTCCGTCGTTCGGCCAGGGGATCGGCTCCGGTGGCGATCCTGCCCAGCACGGCGCGGGCCTGCACGCGCGCCTCTGCGGTCTTCATGACTTCCGCAAGCCCGATCTTGTGTCGCTTGAACTGCCCGGTGCGTCCCGCGCCGGCGGGACGGAAACCCACTATCCAGGTGCGGCTCGACGGCCTCACGCGGATGCCGAAGCCTGGAATCTCAGTGTCCCACACGGTGAGATCAAGTCGTCCTGGTTCGAGTGCGAGGCGGCTCACGGCCGCGTCGGTCAGCTTCATTTTCGGCATTAACGGTAGTCTCTGGGCAGCACATGGGCAGCACCGTTTGGGTAAACTGCCCTACACTTCCATAAACCTTGGAAACCTAAAACTGCAAGTGGATCGGTGAGTTAGCTCGCCCGCGCTAACCCGGCCAAACCCCCTGCATACCTAGGATCATCGTTTTCGTAATGAGGGGGTCGGGGGTTCGAATCCCTCTTGCGGCACCAGTTTTTTTAAGCATCGGCCCCGGCCGTACGGGCGTCCGGGGAGACCGCGTTGCCGGCTCATCGATCGGCGACCGGCAGCTTGGCCAGTGGCGTCGCCGTCGATCGTGGCCTGGGGCTTTGGATTCGGCCCTCTTAAGGCAGGTTGGCACCAAGCGGATCTGCGTCAGGGCTTCCCCGCAAGGGCATCATCGATCCAGTCGTACAGGATGTCCTCGGCGCCGGGGTTGCCCATGTGGCCCCGGTTGCCACGAGCGAGCAGGTCTTTCTTATCACCCCTCATGCCGACGATGAAATTGTCCTCGATCGGGAAGATCGAGTCCTCCATGCCGTCGATCACCAGAAGCTTGCAGCTCGGCCTGTCCAGCACGCCTGAACCGAGAAGGCTGAACTTGTGGGCATCGGCCGAATAGGCCGCGACGGCGCCAGCTCCTTGGTAGCCGAACTTATAGGCCAGGGCGTCGGCCAGGGCGAAGGGATACTCCATCTGGTTCTGGGCACCGATCCACGCGGCATCGAACATGTGGTGGCAGCCGCCTCCCTGCGCCACGACGGCGAAGAGACGGTCGGCGTGGGTGTGCGCGATCCGCATCGCATAATATCCGCCCGTACTGATCCCTCGAGCGACGATCTTGGTCGCATCGAAGGCATACCCGGAAATGTTGTCGAGAACCCAGTCCAGCACGCTGCTCATCAGCCTGTCCGGAGAGCCCGGGTCGTTGGGGGCCGCCGGACAATCGCCGGTCCCCGGGATCTCGAAGCTGAGCGTCGCGAAGCCGCGATCGACGTGGACCTGCGTGCGGGGCGTGTGGTCGGTCTTGTAGGCGTCGAGGCCGCAGATGAACAACACGACGGGCCACCCGCCCGCTGGGCTTTCACCGAGAGGCATCCGCAGGTAGGCCTGGATGGGTCGTTCGCCGTCTCCGGCGGATGGATCGGCGTGCTTGAACGATATGTCCACGGCGACGCTCGGCGGGCTGAGATACTGCCCCCCTTTCAGGTAAGCCTCCTTGCCAAGCTGCCACGCCCGCTGGCTCGTCGGGGATCGATTGATCGGGAAGCGCGCGATGCGGTAGACGGCTGCGGCGCGTAGGTAGAGGTCGCGCGCCTTCGACGTGTCCCCTTGCCCTTCGGCCTCCCCCGCCTTGCGGACCAAGTTCTCGGCCACCGGGAAGAAGGGTTTGGCATAATCATCGGGGCGATAAAGCATGTCCGCGCTATCGCCGGACATCTTGATCAGTTCATCGAAGATCGGATCGAAGTCCTCTACCTTGGCATCGGTGAACGGATAAATCCCGTGCTGGCAGGGCGGGCGCCACTTCTTGGCCCATAGCGCGGAAACGGAATCATGATGGGAAAAGTACGGGAAGCCGGACCGGAGCTCGGTCGCAGTGGATTGCACGTGATAGGGCGGGGCGACGATCGACGTGATGGATGTCATGACGGTGAAGTCCTCGAATTCGCTCGCGAAGCAGCATATCGAGGAAGCGAACGGCGAAAGACCCGAGCGGTTCCGCGCGGTGAAACTCGCTGGTCCTGGGGAGCGGGATGGTGCCGCCCAAGGTACAGGATGGCGACTACTTCGGCTGGCGGTGCGAAAAACCTCGCGCCGGCTTCGTCAGCTCCTCCAAAGCGCCGAATCGCAATTCTGGCGGCAGCGATAGCCAGGGCGACGCCGGAGGTTTCCACGCGAACCGAAGAATCGTAATCGGCCGGATGGTTTCTCTTCTACCGCGATGAAAGCGGAGAAAGGTCCGGACATCGAGTGTATCCGCAGGCCTCGAGAGGCCTGCGGATACATCTATCGACACCGCGGACGCTGTCGTCAGATCGTGCGCACCGCCAGGCGGCGCTGTACCGCCTGTGAACCGCCCAGGGCCGCAGCGATCGCGCTGAGCAGCAACACTGCGAAAGCTCCGAACGAGGTCTTGGACGCGGCCGAGGCGCTGGCGTCGGCAGCGTCTTTCGCCGTCTGGACAGCCTTGTCCCGCGCCTGGGTGACCTTGGCTTGGGCGTCGTTGAAGCGTTTGGCCGCGTCGTCGTGGCTAACCTTCATTTGCGCCGCCATGATGTTGATGATCTGCTCCTTGGCGGCGTTCGCATCGGCACCGCCAGCGGCATAGGTCGTCAAATCCGACGCAATGGCCTTCTGGGCTTCCTGCGGGTTCATCGATGCCGGATCGCTCGTTGCCGACGGTTGCAGGTAGGCTTGCGCCTGCTGCTGGAGGACGTCAGGTGTCACCCCGGCTGCTTGCGCCAGGGGCTGCGCGGCGGAACTGATGCCGCTTCCAGCCGCGCTGGCAACACCGCTCAACGCGGAAAAGCCTCCCCCGATGAGGCCGCCGATCGCCGAACTCAGCAGGTAGAGGGTCAGCATGGTGGCGATGCCCCAGGTGATGAGCCCGTGCAGCATGCCATCGAAGCCCACTTCGATGCCGGCAAGCCAGGCCGCCACATAGCCACCCACGCCAAGAGCGATGCAGCTGCTGATGAACCACCAGATGCCGGCGCCTATGCCGAAGCTTCCCGCGTCGGGTGTGGTGCCGGCGTTCGTGTGAACGGTGCCGAGCCCGACGCCGGCGCCGAGAAGGCTGAGCAGGAGCTGCACCGCCAAGGCCACCACCACACCGCCCAGGATGGCTCCCCAGGAAATGCGCCGGTGTATATGCTCGCCTCCCGCGTGGATGGAGGTGGTTCCAACCGTGGTCGAAGCCACCGGGGTATCGTAGACTTTAACGTTCATGGGATGCTCCTGGAGAAGGATACCGAGGCACCGGACGGTGCCTCGGCTCGGGGCGATCTGACGATCAGACCTTGGGCGTTCCGAGCTTGGGGTTCGCGGCGGGGCGTGATCCCACGTCGCGGCTTACAGTGCCGCGCTCGTCCTCGATCTCGACCTCGGTGCGGCGCACCGTATCCGACACCGTGTGGGTCTTCTCTTCCGCGACCTTACGCAGGCCGACCTCCTCCTTCACCCTCACGTCCTTTTGGACGATGGCCTCTTCGGCGTATTCTTCCGCCTCGATGGTGCGATCCTTGAAGGCGACGTCGGCGGCCGACACGGCGCGGTCGACGGGGTGGCGCTCGATCTCGACGCGCTCGCTATGGAGCGAGACCTGCTCGGTCACCGGGGTTTCGACGACGTAGGTCCGCAGGCGGACGCGACCATGACTGACGTCGCGCTTGCCGATCCTGATCTGCTCCTCGTAGACCGGGATCACCTCATCCTGGCCCGCGGTCACGCCGCGCGACGCCGTTGTCGTCGCCGTGCTAGCCGCCGATGCCGAACCATAAGCGGCCGCCCCGGCGCCGGCCGCGCCGGCGCGATAGCCGGTCCAGCCTTCGGAACGCCAGCTCGCCTCGCGCTCATCCATGTCGATCGAGCCGTCGCGATCCAGAATGTCCATCACGCGATCGTAATTCGCCTCGCCCGAGCGTACCGAAACCAGGTAGCCGCCCCGACGAAGTCCTTCCGCGTAAGCGTAACGATCCTCCTCGGGCATGAAGAACTCCTTGAGCGACTCCCAAATCCCGCGGTCGCCGGCGGTGGTCGCGCTCGTAGCAGACGCGCCGCCGCCGCCGACGAGGCTTATGTACTCCTTGGGGATGCCGGCTGCGGTGAGGTCCCGGATCGCGGTCTCGGCCGCGGCACGGGTGTCGAAGAAAGCCGTGAGGACGCGGCTATGGGTTTCCGTCGTATATTGATCGGTCATGTGATGCCGTCCTTGCAGGTCGGCCGGCTTCCACGCAAAACCACGACAGGCCGCCGGCCAGGCGTGCTCAGGTTTCACGGCACCACGTTCGCCCCTGTCGGAGCCGGACTGCTTCCAACCGATTCGTGCGCGCATGGGCGCAAAGCGGCGGGTCCTCCCTGAGAGGTCCATGAGCTCTAGCAACGATGGCCGACTAGGACTTGTTCCTGCCAAAGGTCGCACAAAATGCGAGGGGATTGCACGCTGCCCGCCCGGGTGCAGCCGATCGACTTCAGCTCTTGCCGCCGTAGGTCGAGAACGCGCCGAGGACCTTCGCGGCCGACGAATCCTCCACCTGGACCGAAACCTTCAGCTTGCCTCCGAGTGCCGGGTGCGCCGTCGCGCCGGCTTTCTCATGTCCATCTTGGAGATCGCTCCCCGACACCTTGGTTCCGGCGCTATTGCGGTCGGTCGCCGAGATGATCGAAACGGCCCTGCGATCGACGCCATGCTCTTGGACGATGTGTTCGACCGCCAGCTCTGCGTCACGGCGAGTGTCGAACTCGGCGGAGATCGTCTGTGACATGAAGGGCTCCCGTGCGTCGGGCAGCGACAGCGCCCACTCAATGCCTGAGGTCAATGCGCTGCGCCTGCGGCACGTTCCATCCTGCCCCGGCAGGGCATTCCACGGCATGGAAAAGCGGCCGGTGCGATCCTCATCCCCTCGACCGGCTGGCCTTCGTGGGATTGACGAGGTGCGAGATGAAATTGCGCAGCTCGCTTTGGCGCAGGGTTGCGTCGGTCACCTGCTCGTCGATGCCAAGACGCCATGCGAGGTCGCGGCGGTGCGGTTCCCGATCGAGTTCCTCGATCGCGGCGGCGTAGGTCTCGACGTCGTCGCTGTTCCGCGCGAGGCCCTGACTGAGGAGGTCGCCGGCCTGCCGGCGCAAGGCATTCGCGATGTCGGAGAGGGGGAGTTCGGGATGGTACTGAACCCCCCAGAAAACCCCCGGACCGTAGCGGACCTCCGCCGCCTGGACGCGGGTCACGCCGTTCGTGGCGAGAAGCGTGGCGCCTTTCGCAGGCAGCCGATCCACCTCGTCGGCGTGGATCGTCGCCGCGTCGTAGACCGGGGGGCGGCCGGCCAGCAGCGGATGACGCAGTCCCGCCTGGGTCCGCATGATGCGGCGGGCGAAAGCCGCCTCGTGTCCACGGTGGTTCTCCCGCACCGTGCCGCCCGCCGCCGCGACCGCGACCTGCAATCCGGCGCATGATCCGAAACTCGGGGTGGCCGAGGCGAAGACGGCGCGCATGAAGTCGAGCTGGCGCCGGACCGCAGGCGTGTCCTTGTACACATGCAGCGGGGATCCCGTAAGGAAGATCCCGTCGTAGCCGGCGAGATCCGAGGCAGCCGATCCGCCATCGATCTCGTCGACGGGTCTGACGAGATCGATGGTCGCATCGGGCACGATGGCGAGAAGCGTAGCGACATAGGTCTCTCCGCTGCTCCGGCCGGTGCTTTCCCGCCGCTCTTCCCGAGCCTCCCTGGTCTCGCTCTCGGCAATGAGGAATCGCGCGGCTTTGGGCATCTCTATTCACGATGGTTCGGGAGCGGCGGGGCATGTGACAGGCGTCGGCGGACCCGCACCGCGATCGAGGCGGCAGGGCGCAACTGGGTCAAAGGATCGGCGCCTCAGTTTTCGTAGGCCCGCATGGCCTCCCGTACGAGCCGCATGGCGGTCTCTGCGTCGCTCCGCCGCACGGGTTCGAAGGCCTTCCCGGCCAGGCGGTTGTAGTGCTGGAAGAAGCCCTCGATCTCCTCGACCATCTGGGGACGAAGGTCGGACAGCGATTCGACATGCTCATGCGTATGGGCGTGGGAAGCGACCCCGATCAGGCGGTCGTTACGCTCGCGCCGGCCGTCGCGCTCCGTCTGCTCGGCCTCGATGGCGCCGATCACCTTGACGGAGATCACGCAGCCCGAGAACGCCGGAGCATCCATGAGGACGAGAATGTCGAGCGGGTCGCCGTCCCCGCCCTTCGTCGACGGAATGTAGCCGTAGTCATAGGGAAAGGAGGTCCCTTCGGGGAGCACGCCCTTGAGCTGAAAGACGCCGAGCTTCTCCTCGTAGGCATATTTGTTGCGGCTTCCCTTCGGGGTTTCGATCACCACCATGGCGGTCCCATCCTCCGCGAGGGCGGGAAGGCGGCTGTGAGGCGGGCCAGGCTGCGCCATTCGATTCTCCTGAGGGGGCACCGAGGTTGCCGGGTGTCGGATCGCCGGGTTCGGGCCGTGGTGCTGAACGCCTTGATGACGAGGAACGTTGCCGCTCGAGACCCCGGCGGGATGTCCGATGCCGCCGCTTAG
>CAXSEU010000115.1:0-9301 GCA_964236485.1 uncultured Lichenihabitans sp.
CGCCGTTCGAGACGGTGCTTGCCGCGGACACCGAGCGGGCGTCGTTGATGGCCGCGGCGCGACGGCCGATGAGATGGGTGAAGACCTTGCGCTCCACCCGGTTCGGAAGGTAGGGGCACAGGGAGGGCGCCGTCAGATAGAACTGGGGAGCGTCCCTAGGTTCCCGCGTCACTCGTTCGCCCCCGTCCCGGTTCGCCCAAGATCCAACCTGCGTCGGGCGTCACGCCCGCAGCTTACGGACGAAGATCACGCCGGAAAAGATATCATGCAAGCACCGCTTGTCCTCGGCGAAGAGGGACAGAACGAAGACCGGGGGGAACATCCAGCTGACGTAGAACATCACCGCATGCACGGCGGCATAGATGAACGGTACCCGTTCGCCGGTGGAGTCGAGGCGCATCTGCAGTCCCATCAGGCGCATGCCCGGCGTCGCCATGGCGCGGCCCGACACGGTCATCCCGTTGTAGAAGAAGGCCACGAAGGGGAAGAGCGGCGGCAGCACGAACAGCGAGAGGCCGAAGGTGACGACGAGCAGGAATAGCCACAGCCCTACGGACAGCGTCGAGACGAGGACGAGGTCGAGGAGCACGGCGAGGATGCGCCGCGTCCTTACGCCGTCGAGTGCGCCGACCGGCAGTCCGGCGCGGCCAGGGACCGGAACCGCGGGTGAAACGGTGCCGAACGTCATATTGGTTCTCCCGCGCTGCGTGTTCCGCCGGGTCGGCGGCCGGGCGATATTTGGGAAGGCGTCGCGGCGCGCACAAGTGGACCGGAGGGGTCGCGCTCAGATGCTCCGGGGCCGCAGCTCGCGGTAGCCGAAAAGGCCGCCCGGCCGGAAGATCAGCATGGCCACGAGCAGACAGTCGATGACGAGGTCGCGGTCCACGATGGGGAAGTAGGCCGACCATCCGGCCTCGAGGACCGCGATGCCGAGCCCACCCAGGAAGGCGCCAGGCACCGAGCCGATCCCGCCGACGACGGCGGCGATAAGCGCCTTGAGGCCGAGCGTCGTCGTGTAGGCGAACCCCACCGAGCCGGAGATCAGCGTGACGCAGGCGCCGGCGAGGCCGGCGAGCCCGGAGGCCAGCACGAACGTCTGCAGCGAGAGCCGCCGTGGGTCGACCCCGAACAATGAGGCCGCGACGGGATCGTCGCTGGTCGCGCGCCAGTTGCGGCCGAAACCCGTGAAACCGAGCAGGCAGAGGACGCTCAGCGACGCCGCGATGGCGATGCCGAAGACGACGAGGGACAGCGGCGTTACCGTGACGATGAAGGCGTCGGCTCGCACCAAGCCGATGGAGCGGGAGAGCACCGACGGGATGTACCGCGGCTGATTGCCGGTGCTCAGGCGCAGGTACTCCTGCAGGAAGAGAGCGAGGCCGATGGTCGCGACCAGCCCCTGCTGTTCGGTGGAACGACGAAGCGGCCACAGGGTGAGCCGTTCGATCAGCGCGCCATGGAGGCCCGCCGCCCAGACCCCGACGCCGCAGGCAACCAGAAGGATCAGGCCCGCCGACCTCGACGCCGCCATGGTGGCGCCGATCAGGGCCGCGACGCCGCCGACCGCCGTGATCTCGCCGAAGGCCAGGTTGATGCGGCCGAAGAGGGCATAAACCAGGGAATAGGTGGCCGCCAGCAACGAATAGATCGCAGCGTTCGGCAAGGCGGCAAGCAGGGCTTGCAGAGGGTATGCCACCGTGAACGGGATTGTGGGAAGGCCGCGGCCGCGCTCGGCGATCAAGGGATCGGAGCCTGCCGCATCCGCGGTGCCGAGCCAGAACCGGTTGAGCATGAAGAGGCGTGGCTCCGACAGCACCCCCTCGTCGGTCCTCACGACGACGGGTTCGCGTGCCCCGGCGGAGGAAGCGAAAAGGCATTCGATCCGGTGCCGCGTTTTGTCCGGGCCCGCCTCGAGATCAATCGCGACGCCTGGCGGTTGCGCCTGCGGCGCGTCGAGGCTCGATTGGGAGAGGACGCGCAACGGACGCGCATCGAAGACGCCCGCGGCGGCAATCCGACAGGTTTCCGCCTGGCGCGGGTCCATGTCGGCCGTGCAGCCGGATCCGAGAAGCGCAAGTGCCCCGAGGCAGATCCCCACGGCGGTGCTTCCTCGAAGCCTGGGCACGCTGGCCCGAGCCTGCTCAGGCTGGCAAAGGTTTGGCAGCATGGTCTTGCTCGGGAAAAGCAAGCACGATCGTGGCTTCGGCCACGCAAGGCTGCTTAGGGGCCAGACCGGCCATTCAGCCGCTCGGCCACCCGCAGGGCAAAATAGGTCAGGATGCCGGCGGCGCCCGCGCGCTTGAAGGCGATGAGGCTTTCCAGCATGGCCTTGTCGCCGTCGATCCAGCCGTTCTGTGCGCCGGCCATGATCATCGAATATTCGCCCGAGACCTGATAGGCGAAGGTCGGCACCTCGAACCGGGTTTTCACCCGATGGAGGATGTCGAGATAGGGCATGCCCGGCTTGATCATGATCATGTCGGCGCCCTGTTCGAGGTCGAGCGCGACTTCCCGCAAGGCTTCATCGCCGTTGCCCGGATCCATCTGGTAGGTCTGCTTGTCGCCGAGAAGGCACGCCTTGGTGCCGATCGCATCCCGAAAGGGACCGTAGAAGGCCGAGGCATATTTGGCCGCATAGCTCATGATCTGGACATCTTGAAAGCCGGCGCCGTCGAGGGCGGCCCGGATAGCGCCGACCCTGCCGTCCATCATGTCCGATGGAGCCACGATGTCGGAGCCCGCCCGCGCCTGATTGATCGCCTGGTGGACGAGGACCTCGACGCTCTCGTCGTTCAGGATCCGGTGCCCCTTCATCAGCCCGCCGTGCCCATGGCTGGTATAGGGATCCAGCGCCACGTCCGTCAGCAGGCCGAGGTTCGGCACTTCGGCCTTGATGGCCCGACAGGCGCGGCAGACGAGGTTGCTGTCCCTCAAGGCCTCCGTGCCGGTCGCGTCGCGCAGGTCGGGTTCCGTATAGGGAAAGAGCGCCATGACCGGAATGCCGAGGGCAGCCGCCCTGCCGGCGTCGCGAACCGCCTCGTCCACCGAGAGGCGATCCACTCCGGGCATGGCTTTCACGGGTTCACGCCGGTTTCGCCCCTCGACGAGAAAAATAGGCCAGATCAGGTCGCTGACCGTCAGGGTGTTCTCGCGCACGAGGCGCCTCGCCCAATCGGCCTTGCGATTGCGCCTTGGCCGATGGACCAATTCCAGCTTCGCGGGAGAGCGAACCGGCTCGGCGGGCGCGGATCCGTCCTGGGACGAGTCCCTGCTGAGTGCGCTCATGCGGTCCATCTCATTGGCATTGGCTACGGCAAGGCTTAGCATGCGCTCGCGGGGCCCGAAAGCACGCCGAGTCCAAACGATCCGCGCGGCGATGACGTCATGCGCTTGACCCTGCCGGTCCTGGCGTCATAGCACCGGTCCAATTCATCGCGAGGGGGTCGGCGACAGTTCATGCAGAGGCCATCGGCGAAGCGACGCATTGGCAGCCATGCCCCGATCGCCGCCATCGTGCTCAGCCAAGGTTCGCAAGCCGGCCAGCGGAGCAGAGCGGGGTTTTACCTGGTCTTGTTCATGCGGCTTGTCGCTGCGCTGTCGATCGTCGAGGGGTTGCTGCACTGGAAAACGGTGCTCGGACCGATGGATGAGCGCGGCGCCTTCATGGCCCTGCCGGTGTCGGTGACCTCCACTGTTGTCTTCTTCGCCATCATAGACCTCGTCGCCGCGGTCGGCCTGTGGCTGGCGACGCCCTGGGGAGGGGTGATCTGGCTGGTGAGCATCGGGGCGCAGATCCTCGTGGCGGTCGTCATGCCCGATCATTACCCCTACGCCTGGCTGATCGTGGTCGGCGACCTCGTTCTCGTTAGCCTTTACATGCGCCTGACCTGGCAGGCCGCTCTGGCGTCGCAAGGCTCCCCGCCCTAGAGGAACCGAGCAGTATCGGCGCTCCGGAGAAGAGTTTACCAATGCTCCGATAGCTTAATTTCCCAATTGAATAAAGCTTTAACCCCGCAGGTTGCTCGGGATGGTAGTTGCTTCCATTCACGTCGGATTTACTCAATTCGATAAACCTGTTGTTGAGGCTCTCGCTTAAACTCGTCTTCATTCGGAGGGTCTAGATTTGGTGCTATCAGGGCAAGGACAGGCGAAATCGCCGTCGCAATAGACTCGAGGCGTCAGATGAACACGGTCAAGAAGGTCGAGGCCGCGCAAGGGCGCAGCGAGCGTATGAACGAGGTCCGGCCGGTCTATCTCGAAGCCTTGACCATGGTCGAGCGGCTGCACCGCCGTCTCCTCGACGTGATCAAGGATGAGTTCGATCGGCGCGGCAGGAGCGATGTCAACGCCGTGCAGGCGCTGCTCCTCTACAACATCGGCGACAAGGAACTCACGGCCGGCGAACTCAGGACGCGGGGCTATTACCTCGGCTCCAATGTCTCCTACAACGTCAAGAAGCTCGTCGACATGGGCTATCTTCACCACGCCCGCTCGCGCATCGATCGGCGCTCCGTTCGCATCAGCCTCACGGACAAGGGTCAGGATGTCCATACGATCGTGGCCGGGCTGTACGAGAAGCATGTGCTCACGGTGGAGCAGATCGGCGGCATATCCAGCGACGAGTTCAGCCGGTTGAACAGCGCGCTGACCCGCCTCGAGCGCTTCTGGACCGATCAGATCAAGTACCGCCTCTAAGATTTTGCCCGGGTCCGGAACTGGATCGGCGACCGGTCGGTCTGCAGGCCATTCGGCGGACGTTCTTGTTTTTCTCCGCCCCCCGGCATAGGTTCCCCTCAATGCGCGCGCGGGGCTTTGTGGCTGCCCGATCGACGTGGAGGTGAGTTATGGGTGGAATGAGCATCTGGCACTGGATCATCGTCGGTGCCGTGCTGCTGCTGCTGTTCGGCGGCAAGGGCAAGGTATCCGATCTCATGGGAGACTTCGCCAAGGGCATCAAGTCCTTCAAGAAGGGCATGTCTGAGGACGATGTCGCCGACAGCAAGCCCGTGTCGTCGACACCCGTGAGCCCCGTCGTGGTCGAGACAACTCGGACCATCGATCATCGTACCGGCGCCGCGGCCGAAGCGACGACGGAGACGCGCCGGGTCGGCTGATCCCGGCGGAAATCCGGGAAATTCCACTTCCTACGTCCTACGCGATTTCGGTGTTCCTCGGCGGACCGGTTGTCGGTTTGCCTGTTATCTACGCTCGGTGCCCTCTGGGGCGTTCGTGACGCGGGTGGGCGAGTGGACGCCGCGATCCAGATCGTAACCGCGCCGGCCGGGTATTATGTTCGATTTCGATGCTGGTAAGTTGATGATCATCGCGACCGTCGCCTTGGTCGTGATCGGTCCGAAGGACCTGCCCCGCGTGCTCCGGCAGATGGGGCAAATGGTAAACCGTTTGAGGCGCATGGCCAACGAGTTCCAGGGCCAGTTCATGGATGCCATGAAGGAGGCGGACCTTCAGGACATCAAGGCAGAGGTTGCCAAGCTCAAGGACTCGGCCAGCGTCGATCTCGATTTCAACCCGGCGCGCGAGATCAAGACCCACCTCGAGGACGCGATCAATGCACCGCTCGGACCTCAGCCCGCCCCGGCCCTGGGCTCGACCTCCGAGTTAGGACGCGCCAATCTTCCTGCGCCATCGCAGATCGAGCCTGCTGTCTCGATCGCCCCGGCAGGGTTTGGGCCGGCGGTGGATATCCCGGCCTTATCCGAGCCCGCTCTCGCGGTCGAGGCCGCGAAGGTCACGGGTGCTGAGCTGGCCGAGGAGACGTCTATTCGACGCAAGACGTTCCTCGTGCGCCGGAGACCGTCGCCCCGGACCGAGGCGGGAGCGGGCAGGGCCCCCGCCTGGCCCCGAGCCCGCAACATCCTTCCCGCCCGCCGCGAAACGCCCGAGCAATGACAGACCACGTCGACGAGATCGAGGCGTCCAAAGCGCCTCTACTCGATCATCTCATCGAGCTTCGTTCGCGTCTCATCAAGGCCATCCTTGCCTTTCTGGTGGCCTTCCTGGTCTGCTTCTATTTCTCGAAACACATCTATAACGTCCTGGTCGAGCCCTATGTCGGCGTCGTCGGCGCCGCCAATGCGAAACTGATCGCCACGCATTTCCTCGAACAGTTCTACACCAACCTCAAGCTCTCCATGTTCGGTGCCGGCTTGATCGCCTTCCCGGTGATCGCCACTCAGATTTATATGTTCGTGGCCCCGGGACTGTATCGCAAGGAGAGGCAGGCGTTCCTGCCCTATCTCGTCGCCACGCCGGTGTTCTTCCTGCTGGGGGCAGCCCTCGTCTACTTCGTCGTCATGCCGCTGCTCATCAGGTTCTCGACGTCGATGCAGCAGATCAACGTTCCCGGGCAGGCCACGATCGAGCTCCTGCCCAAGGTCAGCGAATACCTTTCGCTGATCATGACGTTGATTTTCGCCTTCGGGATCGCGTTCCAGCTTCCTGTCATCCTCACGCTGCTGGGGCAGGCGGGCATCATCGATGCCATCTTCCTGCGCGCCAAGCGTCGCTATGCCATCGTGGTGGTCGTCATCGCGGCTGCCGTGCTGACGCCGCCCGACGTCATCTCCATGTGCAGTCTTGCGGTACCGATGCTGCTTCTTTACGAAGGCGCGATCCTGGCTGTCTCCTCCATGGAGCGGAACCGGGAGCGGAAGAACGCTGCCGGGGCGCGCACCTGAATTACGGACGCCGCGGCATCCGTCCGAGGCCTTCATGTTCGACATCAAGTGGATCAGGGACAATGCCGAGGCCTTCGACGCGGGTCGGGGCAAGCGGGGTCTCGCGCCGCTGAGCGCCACGCTCATCGGCCTCGACGACGCGCGAAAGGGTGCGATCGCGGGGCTGCAGGCCCTGCAGGAGCGGCGCAATGCGGCCGCCAAGGACATCGGGCAGGCCATGGCCCGCAAGGACATGGAGGCGGCCGAACGGCTGAAGGCCGAAGTCGCCAAGCTGAAAGCGGAAGTCGGCGCGCTGGAACAGGCGGAGCGCAACGGCACAGCGGCGCTCGTAGAAGCCTTGAGCGAGATCCCGAACCTGCCGCTCGAGGACGTGCCGGTCGGCGCCGACGAGCGGGGCAATGTCGAGATCCGTCGCGCCGGGCAGCGGCCCTCGTTTCCGGAGGGCTACACGCCGAAGGAGCATTACCTGCTCGGCGAAGCCCTTGGTTTGATGGACTTCGATACGGCCGCCAAGCTCTCGGGGGCGCGTTTCGTCGTGCTGCGGGGGGCGCTGGCGCGGCTCGAGCGGGCCCTGGGCCAGTTCATGCTCGACCTGCATACCGGTGAGCACGGCTACGAGGAAATCGACCCCCCGCTGTTGGTGAGGGACGCGGCCATGTTCGGCACCGCGCAATTGCCGAAGTTCCGCGACGACCAGTTCCGCGCCGGGGCCGAGCATTGGCTCATCCCCACAGCCGAAGTGCCGCTGACCAATCTCGTCCGGGAGAAGGTTCTCGACGAGGAAAAGCTGCCGCTCCGCTTCACGGCTCTGACGCCCTCGTTTCGCGCCGAGGCTGGTGCGGCCGGGCGAGACACGCGAGGCATGATTCGGCAGCACCAGTTCGAGAAGGTCGAACTGGTCTCGATCACGACGCCCGAGACCGCCCTCGACGAGCACGAGCGGATGACCCGCTGCGCCGAGGAGGTCCTGAAGCGTCTCGGGCTGCATTACCGCGTCATGTTGCTTTGCACCGGCGACATGGGCTTTTCGTCGCGGAAGACCTACGATCTCGAAGTCTGGTTGCCGGGGCAGGGGACGTTTCGCGAAATCTCCTCCTGCTCGGTCTGCGGCGATTTTCAGGCGCGGCGGATGGAGGCGCGTTACCGGCCCGAAGGCGCCAAGGCAAACCGTTTCGTCCACACGCTGAACGGCTCGGGCGTCGCGGTCGGCCGAGCCCTGGTCGCGGTGCTCGAAAACTACCAAAAGGTCGACGGTTCGATCACCGTGCCGGAGGTTCTGGTGCCCTATATGGCAGGCCTGGGGCGAGTCGAGCCCGCGAGGGCATAGGCTTCCGGGACGGAGACCCCATGCGGATACTGATCACCAACGATGACGGCATCCACGCACCCGGACTCGGTGTTCTCGAGCGCATCGCCAAGACCCTTTCGGACGACGTCTACGTGGTGGCGCCGGAGACGGATCAATCCGGCGTCGCCCATTCCCTGTCGCTGAACGACCCGCTCCGCCTGCGCGAGATTTCGCCGCGCCATTTCGCCGTGAAGGGCACGCCGACCGATTGCATCATCATGGGGGTCCGCTCGATCCTGAAGGATCGGCAACCGGATCTCGTGCTCTCTGGCGTCAATCGGGGACAGAACGCCGCCGACGACGTGACCTACTCGGGCACCATTGCCGGGGCCATGGAGGGGACGCTGCTCGGTGTTCCATCGATCGCGCTGAGCCAGGCCTATGGCGCCGACGCCGATCGCAAGGCCATGCACTGGGATTGCGCCGAGACACACGGAAGTTCGCTGATCTCCCGGATTCTGGCGGAGGGCATTCCACGCGACATCCTGATCAACGTCAATTTCCCGGATTGCGCGGCAGGCGAGGTCAGGGGCGTCGCGGTCACGGTGCAGGGCAAGCGCGACGCCGGTCTCATGCGAGTCGACGAGCGCGAAGACGGGCGGGGCAATCCGTATTTCTGGGTCTATTTCGGACGCGGGGACTCGCCTCCGGGCGCCGGCACCGATCTCGAAGCGCTGGCGCGCGGTCAAATCTCGGTGACGCCGCTTCGTCTGGATCTCACGGACACGGACACCAGGGCCCGGTACGCCCGGGCCTTTGCCTAGACGATGTCCGACCCTTCCCCGCACGAGGCGCATCGTCCGGTTTCCCAGGCCGAGGCCAAGGCGGAGTTCCTGCTTCGGCTGAGAGCCAAGGGGGTGCGCGACCTGCAGGTTCTCCGAGGGCTCGAGTTGGTATCGCGCGAAACCTTCGTGCCGCACCGGTACGCCGACCTCGCGAACAAGGATGTGGCGTTGCCGATACCCTGTGGCCAGACCATGTCGGAGCCCTTCATCGTGGCTCGTACGCTGGAGATATTGGTGCTCTCCTCGGAGAACCGCGTCCTCGAGATCGGCTCGGGCTCCGGCTATGTGACGGCCATCCTGGCTCGTCTCGCCGGCGGGGTGGTTGGCATCGAACGCTATCGCAGCCTCGTCGCCCAGGCTCGTACCCGCCTCGACGGACTCGAAGTCGCCAACGCCGAGGTGATGTGGGGCGACGGCTTCGCGGTGCCGGCCGAGACCGGGTCCTTCGATCGCCTGCTGGTCCATAAATC
>CAXSEU010000116.1:0-1075 GCA_964236485.1 uncultured Lichenihabitans sp.
GACCATGCTGACTGTCGCGTCGAGAGCGCCGGTCGACCCAGCGCCTGTTCGAGGAACTGCGCGGTCGAGGATACGATGGCGCCCACGACAGCGTGCACCGCTTCGCCAAGCTCTGGCGCGAAGAACGGGATCGCGTTCCAGTTCGGGCGTTCGTGCCCATGAGCTTTGCCCCAGGCGAAGCATATCAGTTCCACTGGAGCCACGAGACGATCACGCTCCAGGGGCTGCCGCCGACGATGCCAATGCGCTGCTCGATAGGCTTCGTTTGGTCCTGCCGTGCTTTCAACTAGAGGCCGCGTCGGGACGTGATCCGAGCGCCGCAGCCGACACGCGGTCGAGGAGGAGTGCGACGGCCACGATGGAGAGGCCGGCGCGCAGACCAAGACCCATCTCCATCCGCGTCAGCCCCCGCGTGACCTCGGTTCCAAGGCCGCCGGCGCCCACCAAACCCGCAAGCACGACGATGGCCAGGGAGAGGAGGATGCACTGGTTCAGGCCGACCAGCAGCGTTGGCCGCGCCATCGGCAGTTCGATTTTCCACAGCACGGTGCCTTTCGTCGCGCCGAGCGCGTCCCCCAGCTCCAGCAGGGACTTTGGAACCTGATTCAGCGCCAACGTGGTCAGACGCAGCATCGGCGGCGTCCCATAGACCACCGTGGCGATCAGCGCCGGCACCCGGCCGAGGTTGAAGATGATCACGGCGGGAATGAGGTAGACCCACGGCGGGACGGTCTGCATCACGTCGAGCGCGGGCCGGAGCGCGCGCTCGACCCGCTTGTCGCGAGAGGCCCAGACCCCGAGCGGGAAGGCGATGGCCACCGAGAGCGTGACGGAGACCATCACGAGAGCGATCGTCTGGATCGATGCCGTCCAGAGCGCCATGGCCCAGCAGAACGCCAGGGAGCAGAGTGCGAGCAGACCGATACGCCAGTTGGCGACGCACCAGCAGAACAGTGCCGCGATCGCGATGAGGGCGTAGGGCGGCAGGGCCAGGAGCGCGGACTGAACCCCGGACAAGACAGCCTCGACCGTGATGCTGATCTTCTGGAACAGGGGATGGAGGTTGGTGTTCAGC
>CAXSEU010000116.1:1085-7604 GCA_964236485.1 uncultured Lichenihabitans sp.
AGGCCCCCGGCGAAAAGGTGAAGGGGGGGACGTTCGTCATGCCGGCTTCCTCTCGTCCTTGACGGCTCCTTCGGTGATTCGATCGAGGATCATGGTCAGTATGACTATGGCAAGGCCCCCGTCGATCGACTTGCCGATGTTCAAGGTTCGGACGGCGTCGTAGATCGTCGTTCCAAGGCCGCCAGAGCCGACGATGCCGGCAATGACAACCATGCCGAACGCCACCATCAAGCACTGGTTGACGCCCGCCATAATGCTGGGCATCGCAAAGGGCAGCCGGATCTTCGCGAACATCTGCCACTGCGAACTGCCGCTGGCCCGCCCCAGTTCGACGAAGTTCGACGGCGTCATGCGGATGCCATGCGCCGTAAGCCGCAACGCGGGCGGAATCGCGACGATCACCGTAGCCGCGAGGGCCGTCGCCGGACCGAAGCCGAGAAGGGCAATGGCCGGCAGGAGATAGATGTAGGGCGGAAGCGTCTGGATCATGTCCAGCACCGGCAACAATGCGCCGTGTAGCCGCGGATTGAAGCCCGCCACGATGCCGACCGGAACGGCGATCAGGAGCGCGACGACGGTGGCCGTCAGAACCAGGGCCAATGTTGCCATTGTCTCGAGCCATAGCCCCATGACGGCGCAGAGCAGGAGACCGATGGTGGAGAGCACGCCGAAGCGTGAACTCACGGTCTTCCATCCCAGGATGCCGACGAGGATCGCGATCACGTAGAGGGGCGGCGAGATGAGCACCCACGAGATCGACGCGAAGACGCCGTCGAGAACGAAACGGACCCTGTCGAAGAAATGCTCGCCATGGGTCGAGATCCAGTCCAGCCCAGTGTCGATCCAGTCGTCGATGCCTTTGGTCAAGGACGTGGGATCCATCGCCCGACACTCCTGTTCCGAACCGACGCGCCTGTCAGAAGGCCGTCACTTCATCCGGTGCTTTGCCCTTAACGCCCTGCAGCAGGCTGCGCGGCGTGACCACGCCGACGATCGCTCCATACTCGACGACGGCAATGCCATCCTGGCTGCCCGCGAGCGTGATCCGGATCAGTTCGTCGACATCGGCGTCCGCCGCGGTGCGGGGCAGGCGTGACAGGTCCACCTCCGGTCGCACGGCCGTGTAGGCAGCGGCCGAATGCATCACCGAGTGGGCCTTTACCAAGTGAAGGCGCGAGATGCCCGCGACGAAGTCGGCGACGTAGGCGTCGGCGGGTTTAAGGATGATGTCCTCTGCCGTGCCGACCTGGATGATCGCCCCGTCCTTCATGATCGCGATGCGGTCCCCGACCCGGATCGCCTCGTCGAGATCATGGGTGATGAAGATGGCGGCCTTGCCCAATTCCTTTGACAATTGCCGGAACTGATCCTGCAGCTGGCGACGGATGAGCGGATCCAGCGCGCTGAACGGCTCGTCCATCAGGATGATCTCAGGATCGGCGGTTAGCGCACGCGCGAGGCCCACCCGCTGCTGCATGCCGCCCGAGAGCTCGCCCGGGAAGCGGTTCACCCAATCGCCGAGGCCGACCTTGGTCAGGGCGGCCCCGGCGGCTTCGAGCCGCGTCCGCTTGTCGACCTTCTGGACCTCGAGCCCGAAGGCCGCATTCTCGAGCACGGTCCGGTTTGGCAGCAGCGCGACGTTCTGGAAGACCATCCCGACGTGCCGTGCACGGGTCTGCCGAAGCTGCTCCGCGTTCATGGCGCTGATGTCGTTGCCCCGAATGTATATCTTGCCGAGGCTCGGCTCGATGAGCCGGTTGAACAAGCGGATGAGTGTGGACTTGCCGCTACCCGACAGACCCATGATGCAGAAGATCTCGCCCCGATCGAGTTTGAGGCTGACATCGGCCACGCCGACCACGCAACCGAACTCCTTCAGAACCTCGGTCTTGCCGAGTTGGCGCTCCTCGACCGCTCTGATCGCAGCCTGCCACTTCTTCCCAAAGACCTTCCAGACCGAACGGCAGTCGATCAGCGGTTGCTGCCCGTCATTTGCGGTCGTCGACATTCGACCTCCAATCTGGACCCCGCGCGCGCAGCTTGCAATCGCAAAGGCCATCCTCGCCCTTGTGTCCCGCCGTGCTGCCTCGGGCGCTCTCGATGATGTCCGCGCTGCCTAGCGTATTGCTCCCCGCTTAATCATATCGTCGTGGCGCTTACAAGCCGACGACATGGAGCGGCATGCGGGACGTTCTTTGACGCGATCGAGCATTTGCATGCAGACGTGTGCATATCCGCCCGTCCGATAGGCTGGCTGGCGAACTGTTAGACCAGATGTACAGTCGTGACTTGCATCCACCAAGGCTGATCATGGTCGCCGCATTCATCGTCGCGTTTCGAGGATGGTATGGAAATCGTCAGGCTCTCGTCTCGACTCGACGAAGTCAAACGGCGCGATGCCGGTGGTCGCGAAGGCATATCGAACGAGCCGCGGGAGCCCGACGATGTCTTCGCCGCGGTCGTACGCGTGCCGGAGGCGACGGATGCCGGCGACTCGACTTGCCGCCCGAAGCCGGGTCAGCGGCGTGCGGGCAAGCGTCTCCGGAAATACGCTGGTCGGAATGGCTGAATTCCGCAAGACCAAAACCTGTGCCATCATCGAGCAGAACACCGTCGCATTCGATCTCCTTGAGGACAACCGCTATGCCCCCGCGCCAGCGCGCGTCTCGTCGGGAACGTCGCCTCGGACCAACGGCACATCGAGGGTGGGTACCCCGATGTCGGCGCTGAGCGCGGCCGCAGCGGTCGCCTTCGCGCGACTGATTTTCCCGGGTCTGCGCGCGTCCGACTTTCCGGATGTCCTGATCCGAGCGCTGCAGACGGTCGCGACGTTCAATCTGCACGCGTTCGTGCTCTATCCGAAGGACGACCGGCCACGCTTTCTCCACCACAATCTCACGACGGTGACGTCGCAGAAGGTCCTCGACACCTATACTTCGGGCACGTACGTGCTCGATGCGGTCTACGTCGCCTGTCGGAGCGGCGTCGCTTCGGGTCTGTATAGGATGCTTGACCTGGCGCCGGACGCTTTCACAGAGAGTGAATACTACCAGTCGTCGGATCTGCACCCATGCGTGTCCGACGAGATCGGCTCGGTGGCTGAGGAGATCGACTTCATCGCGCGCCTGCATGACGGCTCTTGCCTCGTGCTCGCCCTGATGCGAGCCAAGAACGATACGCGCTTCGATGAGGAGCAATTCGCGAACCTGACCCTCCTCGAGCCCCTCGTGCGGGACGCGATGAGCGCCCAATGGACCCCGCGAGACGTTCCGGCGGCGCCCCAGGCTTCGCGCCCCGACCGTCAACTGGAGCGGGCGTTCTTCGAGTTCGCGAAGGACCGCTTGTCCTCGCGCGAGCAGACCGTCGTCGGACTTCTGCTACGGGGACACTCGACCCAATCCACGGCCCATACCCTCAACATCGCCGAGGGAACGGTGAAGGTCCATCGGAAGAATATATACGACAAGCTTGCCGTCAGCAGCCAAGCACAGCTCTTTCTGATGTTCTGCACCCACCTGCTCGCCGATCGATAGCCCGGCCGCCCGACGTTCGCCCCCACGATGTCGGTCATGTCGCAGGTGGGCACAGGGAGCCCTGATTGGCGCCTCCTGCGCTTCGATTGGAGCGTGAGCTCGGCGCGTCGCTACCAGATGATGCGATGATCCAAAGAACGGCGGGGTCGCCACGGGTGAGCCTGCCCAAGCGGGCGGCGGCTCGACGGAACCACTTGACCGCCGCCACACGCGCCAACAACGCCCGACTACCCCCAAAGGTATATTGCCGACCGGCAGCGTGCCTGTTCCCACTAACTCGCGTCAAGAAGGCGAGTGAGCGCTGAGGACTCAGCGAGAATGGGAGTGCGCATGCGATCTTACGATCACTGGATCAACGGCGCTTCGGTGCCCGCGACGAAAGGGACCAGCCTGACCCGGCGGTCGCCCTTCGACGGCAAGGACCTTGCGAGCTTCGCCGCCGGCGACGCGGAGGACGTCGACAAGGCCGTCCGTGCCGCCCGTGCCGCTTTGAGGAGTGCTGGCTGGGCGGACATCGGCGGGAGCGGTCGAGCCAAGCTCCTTAACCGTTGGGCGGAGCTGATGCAGTCCCAGGCAGCCAGGCTCGCGGCGATGGAGGCGGATGAGGTCGGCAAGCCAATTATCGCGGCACGCGGCGAGATCGACTACGGCATCGACGTGGTGCGCTATGCCGCTTCGCTTGCGTGGAGCATCCAGGGCAAGCTGATGTCCGACGAAGGGCCGGACAAGCTTGGCATCGTCCTGCACGAGCCGAAGGGCGTCGTCGGCCTTATCACGCCTTGGAACTACCCCTTCGTCTGCCTCATGATGAAGCTTCCTTATGCGCTGGCCGCTGGCTGCACGGTCGTCGTCAAGCCGTCCGAACTCACGTCCGGCACGACGCTCGAGATCGCGGCGCTTGCAGCCGAAGCCGGGATCCCGGAAGGTGTCTTCAATGTCGTGACGGGGACCGGCGTCGACGTGGGCGAGGCCATGACGGGCCACCCTGGCGTCGACATGGTGTCGTTCACCGGTTCGAGCGCCGTGGGCAAGCACATCGCGCGTCGCGCCGCTGATACCATGAAGCGCGTCTCGCTCGAACTCGGGGGCAAGAGCGCCAACATCGTCTGCGCCGACGCCGACATTGAAGCCGCGGTCGAAGGTGCACTGCTCGGCTTCACGATCAACCAGGGCGAGGAGTGTTGCGCCGGAAGTCGTCTGTTTGTCGAACGGTCCATCGCGGACGAATTTCTGCGAAGGCTGGTCGAGCGCACGGGTGCCGTCCGCGTCGGCGACCCGCGGGACGATGCTACCGAGGTCGGTCCCATGATCAATGAGACGCACCTGGCCCGGGTGATGAATTACATCGAGAAGGGAAGGTCGGAAGGGGCCCGTGTCCTCATCGGCGGCGATCGCCTGATGGAGGGCGGGTATGCCAAGGGGTTGTTCGTGGCCCCGACGATCTTCGTCGACGTGACACCGGAAATGACGATCTACCGCGAAGAGATTTTCGGGCCCGTCGTCAGCGTGCTCACGTTCGATAGCGTCGACGAGGCGATCGATCTCGCCAACGACAGCGACTACGGCCTCGCCGGTGGCATCTGGACGGCCAACCTCGACAAGGCCATCGGCATGATCCGCAGGCTCCGCACGGGCATGATCTACGTCAATTGCTACCTGCAGACGATCACCCAGCTGCCATTCGGCGGAATGAAGGAAAGTGGGATGGGCCGCGAGAACGGCAGCGAAGGCCTGATGGAGTTCCTGGAGGTCAAGGCGGCCTTCGCGAAGCTGCAACCCAGGTTCTGACCGATGCTGAACGGACCGCCTGCCCTCTTATACGGGTTCGGCAGGGTCCGAGTCGGGTGTGGCTCCGTCAGTCTGCCCTGACGAAGATTTCGCCACGCTCAATGACGGGGTCAAGGATGCCCCCTTCGAGTTCCTCTGCGATCTGGAACATGCTGGCGGGGTTGGGATGGGGCAGCGGGTAATTCAGGCTTTTCAGCATTTCGGGAGAGTACAGATAGGCCGCGACCACGACCATCGACAGCCAGTAGAACTCGTCCGCCCGAGTGTCGTTCATCTCTCGGAGACGCTCCCACATCAGCGAGGGCGGAACGTTCAGGAGTTCGGAGAGAACGTTCGTGACCTTTTCGAAATGCTTGTCCAGGATGGTCATGGCCTGCGTCGCAAGGGCGTCAAAGTCCTCGACGCCGCTGCCGGTCGGGCACGTGCCGGATGCGGGGATGAGCGTGTCCGCAATCAAGCGCAGCACGCGCATCTCGTCCACCGTGAACTCCCGCCGCGGGCGCGAGCGGACTTTGGAGATCGACAACCGCTCGCCGGAGGAGGATTGGCTGTCGATCTGGATCGGCTCGCTCCGGTGGTTCGGCGGACACTCCGCCCGGACGACGTCCACGAGGTTGCGACCGATCCGCAGGGCCAGAGCGCAGATTGTATTGGTGGGATTTGCCGAACCGCTGGTGACGAAGATGCTGCCGTCGGCGATCAGCAGATTGTCGCAGTCGTGGGCGCGGCCGAACGGATCAACCACGGATGTCCGCGGGTCGTCTCCCATTCTCGCCGTCCCGAGCAAATGTCCCGGCTCGCCGGGCATGTACTCGACCTCGATGACCTTGCGAGCGCCGGCGGCCCGGTGCGCGTCCAGCATCCGCGCAAGCGTGAACTCGCGGATCTTCAGGGTGTTTTCGCTGAAGCGGTACTGGATCTTCGGCGATGGGATACCGTCCTCGTCGCACAACGACGGATCGAGGGTCACCCGATTGGTTTCCTCGGGCAAGTCCTCGATGTTGGCGGCCCACAGGACCGTGCTGCAACCATCGCGCACGGCCTGGTGAAACGCACCACCCCACAGCTGGTCGAAGGGAAGGAGGCGATGCGGGTCGATCCCGTTCATAATGATTCCCGGCGCGGTGGAAGCGTGCAACTTGCACCCTCGTACGAAGCCTCGGGACCTGTCGGTTTCGTAGAACTGCATCGAACTGAT
>CAXSEU010000116.1:7614-9286 GCA_964236485.1 uncultured Lichenihabitans sp.
GATCGAAGAGCCAAGCGGCCCGCGCCATGTCTCGAGGTCCTCCTAGTAGTAGCCCATAGCGCAGCAATTGGGGTGCAGCATGAGGTTCTTTCCGACCAGGCCCGACGAATTCGCCAGGCCTTCCGGATGCTTGTCGGACTTGGACAGCAGAAGCAGACGTGCCGTTCCGATGCCGTTGGCGCAAAGGACGACGTAACGTGCCCGCGTGTGGCGGCGTTGACCGGCTTTGATCCAATCGACCCCGCTGACCTTCCCCGTGTCATCAGTGGCGACCCTGGATACGCGAGCGCCAGTGACCAGTTGCGCTCCCGCGGCGATCGCCTGGGGCCAGAACGCCACGTCGGCGGAACCCTTCGCTCCCTGCGGGCAACCTTGAACGCAGGTGCCCCAACGCACGCAGGCGGCCAACGACCCGTGCTTCTGCGTGGGTATCGCGTTCGCCGCGGGCCACCAGTGCCAGCCGAGCTGGTTCAATGCCTTGGCCGCGCTCATGCCGGTCTTACCCAACGGGTGGGCGGGCTGCGGCGGGACCCAGCCCTCGGGATAGGCGGGATCACCCTCGAGGCCCGCCAGGCCGATGAATCGGTCGATCTCGTCGTAGTAAGGCACGATTTCGTCATAGGAGATCGGCCAGTCGTCGGCGACGCCGTCCAGCGTACGGACTCTGAAATCCGATACGGCAAGGCGTGGCCAGAGACCACCGAAGTGGATCGTGGAACCGCCGACAGCGTTGTACATCGCCGGCGTAAGGTCGGTTTCCGACATCTCCAACGGATAGTCGGCCTTGTTCTGCCGGTAGTTCGACTCCGTCTGCCAATGGCTACGGGCGATGACCTCCCACATCGGGAAGTTCGCCGGGTAGTCTGTCGGACCGATCCAATCGCCCTGTTCGAGGCAGACCACGCCGATCCCCGCTTTGGCAAGCGTGTGGGCGACTACCGCGCCCGAAGGTCCGGCGCCGATCACAATAACGTCAACCGATTCGCCTTCGCTTTGCATCATTTGGCGCCTCACCGCACTAAAGCTGAACGATATGCCTCTTGTTCGACCATCAATTCTGCCGCGCCGATCTTCTGCCATGAGCGAGGGAACGCTGCGCGGGAGCTAAACAAGTCATCTCCGCGGTCCCGATACGGTTCCCCGCCCAATAGCAACTTGACGCGTCTTTTCACCACCGATACATCACATATAGTGTGTCACATTGTAGTCAAGTATGGCTTCAATGCGTTCGATCGTCGCGGAAACCCATGCGCAACGAGTGCCCCGACGTCGGACGCGGCCACGACGGGAGGCCGTCGCGGCGACGCGCTCGATCGAGGATGTCCACCAACATAAAGCCTGCGGGAGACCGAAATGCCTGAGTACGTCAACGAGATCAGTCGGCGGCGCCTCCTGACCTCTGGAGCAGCCGCGGGTGGCGGCGTTCTTCTATCTTCCGCGGGGTTGCTAAGCCCGCCAGGGGCCTCCCTGGCGGCCAGCGCTTCAAATCCGGCGAGCTACAGCTTCGGTCCCCCGGAAGGCGGGACTCCGAAGAAGGGAGGGGCGCTGCGGGTCGGTCTGGTGACGGGCGGGGACGCCGAAACGGTTGATATCCGCAAGGTTACGGTGGTGGGCGACATCATCCGGTGTTCGGCCTTGTACGACGGCCTTTGCTTTATCGGTCCGGAGGGTG
>CAXSEU010000117.1:0-1031 GCA_964236485.1 uncultured Lichenihabitans sp.
CCAAGGGCGATATCCAGCGCGGGCTCGAAGTGGTGGAATTCGCTTGCGGCATTCCGCATCTGATGAAGGGCGAATACACCGAAGGTGCAGGCCCCGGCATCGACATCTATTCGATGCGCCAGCCGCTCGGCGTCGTGGCCGGCATCACGCCGTTCAACTTCCCGGCCATGATCCCGATGTGGAAGTTCGCGCCGGCCATCGCCTGCGGCAACAGCTTCATCCTGAAACCGTCCGAGCGTGATCCCGGCGTCCCGTTGCGCCTCGCGGAACTGATGATCGACGCTGGACTGCCGCCCGGCGTCCTCAATGTGGTCAACGGCGACAAGGTGGCGGTCGACGCGCTGCTGGACGACCCCGATGTCAAAGCCATCGGCTTCGTCGGCTCGACCCCGATCGCCGAATATATCTACAGCCGCGGCGCCGCCAGGGGCAAGCGCGTCCACGCCTTCGGCGGTGCGAAGAATCATATGGTCATCATGCCCGACGCCGACATGGAGAAGACTGTCGACGCGTTGATCGGTGCGGGTTACGGCTCCGCCGGCGAGCGCTGCATGGCGATCTCGGTCGCGGTGCCGGTCGGCAGGGACACGGCGGATCGGCTGATGACGCAACTCGTGCCCCGGGTCGAGGCGCTGAAGATCGGTCCGTCCACGGATCCCGGCGCCGATTACGGCCCGCTCGTTACCCGGGAGGCGGTCGAGCGTGTGCGCAATTATGTCGACGTCGGCATCGAGGAAGGCGCGGAACTCGTGGTCGACGGGCGCGGGTTCAAGATGCAGGGTTACGAGAACGGCTTCTACATGGGTTCCTGCCTGTTCGACAACGTCACCAAGGACATGCGCATCTACAAGGAAGAGATCTTTGGCCCCGTGCTTTCGGTGGTCCGCGCCAAGACCTACAAGGAGGCCTTGAGCCTCTGCAACGACCACGAATATGGCAACGGCACCGCGATCTTTACCCGTGATGGCGATGCGGCGCGCGACTTCGTCTCGAAGGTGCAGGTCGGCATGGTCGGCGTCAACGTGCCTATC
>CAXSEU010000117.1:1041-2046 GCA_964236485.1 uncultured Lichenihabitans sp.
CTCTCCTACTACACGTTCGGCGGCTGGAAGCGATCCGTTTTCGGCGATCTCAACCAGCACGGGCCTGACTCCGTGCGCTTCTACACCAAGACCAAGACCGTGACGGCGCGCTGGCCGTCCGGCGTCAAGGATGGCGCCGAGTTCTCCATGCCGACCATGTGAGGATCGCTGCGGGCGACCCAATTGAATACCCTGCCGTCTAGCTCCTATGATGCCCGTGTGAACGTTCCCGCCATCAATTTCGACAGGCTCGCGTATATCGACCGTCTCAAGAGCGGCGGGATTGATGATGAGCACGCTCGCGCCCATGCGGCAGCGCTCGATGCCGCACTGCGTGACAGCGTGGCTACAACATCCGATGTCGAAGATCTTGGGATCGCATTGCGCACCGAGGTGGCGGACCTCGGTCGCGAGTTGCGCACCGAGATGGCGGACCTCGGTCGCGAGTTGCGCACCGAGATGGCGGACCTCGGTCGCGACTTACGGACCGAAATGGCGGAACTCGGCCGCGAGTTACGCACCGAAATGCAAGACGTTCGGCGCGAATTGCGCGAGATAGAGGTGCGCCTGGACGCCAAGATCGAAACGGCGGTCGCTGGCGTGAAAGTTGATATCCTGCGCTGGCTAGTCCTTACCCAGGTCGCTCTGGGCGGGTTTATTTTTGCCGTTTTGAGGTTCCTTCATTAAGCGTTTTGGCTGTCCTTGAGCATCGGCTTGGCTGCTCCACGCTGACGCCCTCCATGCCCGTAACCGGCCCTTAATCCGCCGCCATTACGCTCAACACCGTCCCGCGTCCCCGGGACAGTAAGGCGTTCGATGCGTAGAGGGCGGGATAAAGGCGGAAGCGGCGAACGGCGCGAGCCCGGCTTTGGCTCCCGCGACGCCTCGGGCGATCTCCGGGCCTATCCCGAGGATCGGGCCGGTGGTGGCGCTTTCGCGAACCGCCGTGCGAAGCAGAAGGGCGGCCGTGATCGGATCGAGCCGACGCTGGGAACGCGTCGCGGC
>CAXSEU010000117.1:2056-4450 GCA_964236485.1 uncultured Lichenihabitans sp.
GTCCTCGGCGGCGGCGCCGAAGTGAGCGCCCCTTCAGCTCGAGGATCGTCCAGGGGGCGGGCGGGGCCGCCACGCCGATCGTTTTTTGGCCGGCTCGCCTATTGGAGCTTGGTGTTCGGGGTGTGGGCGGTTCTGGGCGGCGCCGGCCTCGTCGCCTATTACGCCGGCCAGTTGCCCCCTATCGACCAGCTGGCGGTGCCGAAACGCCCCCCCAACATCGCCATCGTGGCCGAGGACGGCGCACCGCTCGTCAACCGGGGCGACACGGGCGGCGCGGCCGTGAGGCTGCGCGATCTGCCGCCCTACTTGCCCAAGGCCTTCGTGGCCATCGAGGACCGGCGCTTCTACGCCCACCACGGCGTCGACCCCGTCGGTATCGGCCGCGCCCTGGTGCGCAACGTCGTGGGCGGCGGCGGCATGCAGGGCGGCTCGACCTTGACTCAGCAGCTCGCCAAGAACCTTTTCCTGACGCAGGAGCGGACGATCTCCCGCAAGATCCAGGAAGCCATCCTGGCGCTCTGGCTGGAACACAAATACTCCAAGGATCAGATCCTCGAACTTTATCTCAACCGGGTCTATTTCGGCTCGGGCGCTTATGGGGTCGAGGCGGCATCGGAACACTATTTCGGCAAGCCGGCGCGGAGCGTCAGTCTCGCCGAAGCGGCTGTCCTGGCGGGCTTGATGAAGGCACCGACCAAGCTCGCGCCGAACCGCAATCCGACGGGCGCGCGGGAACGCGCCGCCCAGGTCATCGCCGCCATGGCGCAGGAAGGCTTCGTGACCGCCGCCGCCGCCAAGGTCGCGCTGATGCAGCCGGCCGCCGCCGTGAGGGAGCGCAAGGCCGGCGCCATCAACTACGCGGCCGACTACGTGATGGACATGCTCGACGACACGATCGGGGCGGTCGAGGAGGATATCGTCGTGACAACGACGATCGATCCGGCTCTCGAGACGGCCGGGGAACGATCCCTGGTCGACGGTCTGAACAGGAGCGGCGGGAAGCTCGGCGTCTCGCAGGGCGCGCTCGTGTCGCTCGATCCCGACGGTTCGATCAGGGCGCTGATCGGCGGCCGGGACTACACGGACAGCCAGTTCGACCGGGCCGTCTCGGCCAAGCGCCAGCCGGGATCGGCCTTCAAGCCCTTCGTCTACCTGGCCGCGATCGAGAAGGGTCTCACGCCCGACACGGTCCGCGAGGATGCGCCGATCAATGTCAAAGGGTGGCAGCCGGAGAACTACTCGCGCGAGTATTTCGGGGCCGTGACGCTGACAAAGGCACTGTCGCTGTCGTTGAACACGGTAGCGGTGCGCCTCGGGCTCGAGGTGAGCCCCAAAGCGGTGGTCAAGACCGCCCATCGCCTCGGCATCACGTCGGACCTCCAGCCCAATGCGTCGATCGCGCTGGGCACCTCCGAGGTCACGCCGCTGGAACTCGCCGCCGCCTACGCGCCCTTCGCCAACGGCGGCATCGGTGTCCAGCCGCATATCATCACGCGGGTCAGGACCGCGGCCGGCAAGCTTCTTTACCAGCGCAAGCCGTGGAACTTCGGCCGTGTCATCGACAGCCGCAACGTCGCGATGATGAACGCCATGATGGAGGAGACGCTGCTGACCGGAACGGCTCACAAAGCCGAGCTTCCCGGTTGGCAGGCCGCCGGGAAGACCGGCACCAGTCAGGACTGGCGCGACGCTTGGTTCGTCGGCTACACCGGCCATCTCGTGACGGCCGTGTGGCTCGGCAACGACGATGGGTCGCCGACCCGCAGAGCCTCGGGCGGCAATCTTCCGGTCGACGTGTGGAGCCGCTTCATGAAGCTGGCGCATCAAGGCACCCAGCCCGTGGGGCTTCCGGGCGGTACGTGGTCGAGCCCGGCGCCCGGGGGCGACGTGACCCCCATGGCCGAATTGCCGATGCGCGACCCTGCGACCGGCAGGGTCTCGACAGCCCCGCTGGATTGGGTCACCGCGCCGGGCGGCGTGACGGCCGTGGGCGCGCCCGCTGCTTCCCCGGCGGTCGGAGCACCGATGACCATCAACGACGCTGCCCGGGCTAGTCAGACGGCCAGCGCCACGACGCCCGACGCGCCGGACCGGCTGCTTCCTCCAGCGTCCATCCCCGGGAACGACGCGCGTCCACCCACGGGAGGGCACGAGAAAAACCTGCTCGAACAATTGTTTGGTGGCTGACACTCATGCGGACGCCGCGTGGTCGTTTGCACCACGACGGCTCATCCGATATCGACTAGACCATGATCGACGAGCACCTATCGAAAACCCTCTATCCGCCGATCGAGCCCTACGCCCAGGGCCACCTCGACGTGGGCGACGGCCACAGAGTCTACTGGGAACGGGTCGGCAGCCCGGGAGGCAGGCCTGCCGTGTTCCTGCACGGCG
>CAXSEU010000117.1:4460-9269 GCA_964236485.1 uncultured Lichenihabitans sp.
GCGGACCCGGGGCGGGGTGCTCGCCCACCCACCGGCGCCTCTTCGACCCGGCCCGGTACGATGTCCTGCTCTTCGATCAACGCGGTTGCGCCCGCTCGACTCCGCACGCGTGCCTCGACGCCAACACGACGTGGCACCTCGTGGCCGACATCGAACGGCTGCGGACCATGCTGGGGATCGAGCGCTGGCTGGTGTTCGGCGGGTCCTGGGGCTCGTCCTTGGCTCTGGCCTATGCTCAGAGCCACACGGAGCGCGTCTCGGCGATGATCCTGCGCGGGATCTTCGGGCTGCGCCACGCCGAACTGCAATGGTACTACCAGGAGGGAGCGTCCTGGCTTTTCCCCGACAAGTGGGAGCGTTTTCTGGCGCCGATCCCGGCCGCGGAACGAGGCGACCTCATCCAGGCCTATCACCGCCGGCTGACCGGAACCGATCCTGTCGCGCGGCTCGAGGCCGCAAAGGCGTGGAGCCTGTGGGAGGGAGAGACCATCACCTTGCTGCCCAGCCAAGCCTTCTCCGACCAGCATGCCGCCGACGAGTTCGCGCTTGCCTTCGCAAGGATCGAGAATCATTACTTCGTCAACAAGGGCTTTTTCGAAGAAGGACAGCTGATCGCCGGAGCCGAAAGCCTTCGTCGAGTTCCCGCTGTCATCATCCAGGGCCGTTACGACATCGCGACCCCGGCCAAGACCGCCTGGGACCTGCATCGCGTCTGGCCGGAAGCACAGTTCGTCCTGGTGCCCGAGGCGGGCCATGCCTTCAGTGAACCGGGTATCCTGGTTGAACTCCTAAGGGCAACCGACCGGTTCGCCGAAGCCGGCGAACAGGACCCGGCAACGTGACATCTCGGCGGGCTCAGCCCGAACTGATCAAGAGCGCTCATATGCCATGTGCCCAACCTGTGCGACGCGAACGGGACCGTCAGCATTCATCGGAAGGTGATGGCAATAATGTCACGATCTGCGGCCTAATCAACCGACTCCCAAAGAGTCCTTGCTAATCCCGTACAGCCGCCTAACTTCAACAACGCGGCGTTCGTCGCCGCGTGCCCTCATTGGGCGTTTCCTCCCTAGACTTGGGCCGCTCCTTGGAGCGGTCTTTTTTATCGCTCAAGTCATGCTGGTCTTTGATCACGCGCGGTCGGAAAACGCAAGGGAGCCATGCTGTTTCGCGCGGTGACCAAACATTAAATTTACCAGCGCGATCCGGCCCTTCGCCGACTCAGCGGCGGTCGTGGCGGCCCCGATGCTTGCTGGTGCCCTCCAGGCATCGGCGCCTCATTGCTCCGCACGACACCGAGCCGCAGATGATCCATGCCAGGACCCACCCCCGGCTCGTACTCTTTGCAGCGGATAAGGATCATATGCGTCTTCTTCCCAGGCTGCGAGCACGACTGAAGCGGAACATCGCCTCGAAGCGCCTCGAAAGCGAAACTCTTCGGGAAAGCGGCCTGGTCGATAGCTCCTGGTATGCCGTGACCTATCCGGATGTGGCATCGTCAGGTCGCGATGCCGTCGAGGACTATCTCGAGGTGGGGGTAACGGCGGGACGCAACCCAAACCCTTTCTTCGACACCGCTTGGTACCTCGATCGCTACCCCGACGTTCGGGAGGCGGGCGTCAGTCCCTTGATCCACTTCATCGAGGCGGGTGCGGCCGAGGGCCGTGATCCCGGACCAAACTTCAGTACAAGCCGCTATCTCGAAGCCAATCCGGCCGTTGCGGCCTCGGGCGTCAATCCCTTGTTGCACTTTCTCCGGCGGGGCGGCGGGGACGGCCTGCCGGCGCAGCGGAGCGAGGACGAGGTGCTGAAGGACTATGAGGCCGCGCTCGTCCGGCGACGAAGCTTGGTCGGTGCCGCCGACCTGGACCACGTGCATTTCCCGCTCAAGCCGCCGACCGGGGACGCCGACGCCGAGGGGCGCCCGCTTCCGCCCCTGGCGCTGGCGCAGCGGATTGGTGCCCCCACGTTCGAGGAGTTCGAAGCCGTCGGTCGGGGGACCCGCGAGGCGATCCTGCGCTGCTTGCCGAGGGGCTTCGATTTCGAGGGCGCTCGCGTACTCGATTTCGGCTGCGGGATCGGCCGGGTGCTGCGCTATTTCTCCGAGGAGGCAAAGGAGGGGGAGTTCTGGGGCTGCGATATCGACGGGCCCAGCATCCGCTGGAGCGTCGAGAACATGTCGCCGCCCTTCCGGCTGTTCCAGATCAGCGAGATCCCGACCATTCCGCTCGAGTCGAATTCCTTCGACTTGATCTACGCCATCTCGGTCTTCGCCCACATCCATGCGGACTGGCATCATTGGATGGCGGAGGTTCGCCGCGTCCTCAAGCCCGGAGGATACTTCTTCGTGACCTTCATGGCGCAGACGCCTTACGAGGAGATGCTGCGCCGACCCTATGCGGACCACGGACCGCAATTCGGCAAGTACGTCAAGAACCCCTTCGCCGATTGGAACGATGGCGGACCCATGGCCTTTCACAACCCCGAATGGATCAAGACCTATTGGGGCAACCTGTTCGACATCGAGTTCATCGCGCTCGAAGGGTTGCTCGAGTACCAGTCGATCTGCCTGATGCGGAAGCCGGAGTTCGCGTCAGCGGCCAGAACCGAGGCGCCGGTGGTGAAATATTCGGCCGCCCAGGCGTTCCATCCGGACGCGGTCGGCTGGATCCACGAGAAGCACGATCGGTCCCGGGGCTTCAGGGAGAGCTACGGGGTAGAAGTTCAAGGAGAGGCCGATGTCGGCGGATGGATCGTCTTCCGAGGGGACGACCCAGTATCGCTCGACCTGCATATCGATGGCGCCCCCGTGAAGGCCGAAGTCGAGTTCGACCGCGGCGCCCCTTACCGCGACTGGAAGGAGACTTTTCAGACCGCCTTCGCGGTGCGGTTCGACAGTTCAAGCCTGGCCCCTGGTGAACACAAGCTGGAGATCGTCGCCAGAAGTGCCGGTGGGAAGAGCCACGCCCTGTCGATTCCGCTCGTCGTCCTGCCGTCTCTCCCGATCAACTGAACGAAAAGCGCTTGTGACCGTGGTAGCTTACGAAAACCGGGCTCAACACGCCGACGATGTGCGCGATGGTCTCGGCGTGCCAGGTGAAGCCCAACCAAAGGAACAATCCGCGGAGCAGGAACAGGCTGACGAGCCAGACCTGAGCCAGGGCCACGACGTTGACGAGTGCGAAACGGCCGTATTCCACATGAAGGGCACGCCCGGAAGTTTGGAAGACGAACATCCTGGCCAGTGCGAAAGCCACCGTCATGCCGACCAGATAGGCGAGCGCGACGGCGATCTCGTAAGAAGCGAGCGGCTTGAGGCCCATCGCTTTGAGCGCGATATCGAAACCGATGCGGCTCAGGATGTTGCAGAACGCCGCGAGCCCGCCGGTCAGGATGAAGGCCATGAAGCGCCGGCCCTCTGGCCGGCGCAGGCGCGTCAGAAGGCTGGCGGCCTTCACGGTGCGCGTTGCTCATCCGGAATGGCGCGGCCGAGCGCTTCGGCCATCATCTTGCCAAAGCGCACGCTTTCCGCGATGCCGCGATCTTCCGGATAGTAGAAGCACGTGTCGGCGATCTGCAAGCCGTGGATCGGGGTCTGCACGGGCGGGATCATGGCCGCGAAGCCCGGCGGGCAGATCGGCTGGGCGTAGCGCAGGCGCGCCACGTGGACGTCGATGCGGTCCGCCTCGGTGATCGACGGATTGATCCGCCGGATGACCGAGAATGCCTCCTCGGCCAGCGCCTCGTCGCTCCAGTTCCACTTCGGCTCTGTGATCGGCATGTAATAGGGCACGTAGACGACCGTGTCCTCGAGCCGCCGAAGGTTCGAAAACTCGATGATGCCTGGGATCGGAACGTCAACGAGGGCGAGTTGCAGTGGCAGCCCTGGCCGAAGGACGCCATCCCGCCGGGGATGATCAAGAAGAGCGACAATCCCGCGGTGGTGGCGGACCTCAAGGGGTCGATCGCACGCGCCGGTCTGGTGCAGGGCGAGCCGGTCCGCCGGGAAAAGCTGATCAAGAGCGATGGCGGGCTGATGGCCGCGACTTTGCCGTCCGGCATGCGGGCGGTGGCCATCAACATCGACGCTCAAGGGGCCACTACGGCCGGAGGCTTCATCCTGCCGAAGGACCGCGTCGACGTCGTGCGGACGTCCCGCGACGCCAGCAAGCCGAACTCCGAGAATTACCTGAGCGAGACCTTGCTTCAGAACATCCGGGTGCTGGCGATCGGCCAGAACGTTCAGGAGAAGAATGGCCAGCCGGTCGTGGTGGGTTCCAACGCCACGCTCGAACTCGATCCCGCCCAGGCCGAAACCGTGATCCTGGCGCAGCGGACCGGCCAGTTGTCGTTGACGCTCCGCTCCATGCAGGACGCCCGGCAGAACCCTAAGGCGGCAGCCCAGATCCATAACGGCGTGACCGTGGTGCGCTACGGCACCGCCTCCGAGGACACCGGCCGATGATGATGCCCCCCCGTCCGGTCCGTGCGGCGCGAACGGCGCGCGCGATCCTCCTCGCGGCGGCGTCATCCCTCGCCGTGCCCTCGGGCTCGATCGCGCAGGACGCCATCCTGGTGCCGAAGCTGCCCGATCAGGCGTCGAGGCCCGCTTCCTCGTCGATCGCCATCACGAGCGACCAGCGCACGCGCAAAGTGACCCTGCCGGTCGGCAAGTCCATGATCGTCGATCTCCCCTCGGAGGCCAACGAGGTCTTCGTCGGCAATCCCCTCGTGGCCAACGCCGTGGTGCGTTCAGCGCGCCGGCTTTACGTCATGGCGGTCGCCAACGGCGGCACGTTGCTGCGCGAT
>CAXSEU010000118.1:0-9249 GCA_964236485.1 uncultured Lichenihabitans sp.
GCTCCATCATGCTGTCCGATTGCTTCCCCGAATACGGGCACGGGCACCAACCGTCGCACAGCTTCACCATGACGCTCGTGATCGAGGACATCGACACTTGGTGGTCCCGTGCGGTCGCGGCTGGCCTCGAGGTCACGATGCCGGTCCAGCTGATGTTCTGGGGGGACCGCTATGGTCAGTTGCGGGACCGGTTCGGCGTCAGATGGGCCATGAACGCACCGGCCGAACCCGCGCCCTGATCTTGCCGGGCACGTCGAGGGCCGGCGTTCGGCGGGCGGTCAGGGGAATCTTCACCTAACCGCGACGAATAGTTCCGGTCCGCCGATCGATTCCGCCCGGTCGGCGTTGTTCGTTCACCCCCCGTCGCCCACGCTTCGCGTGGCTGACGCAACGGTGAGTGAGGTCGATGAAGGCCTATAACATCATCCACGACAGGATCATGCTCCGCGACCATCGGGGCGATCTCTTCGAGTTCAAGCTTGTGCCGGACTCCCGCCGAACGGATGGCATGGACACCGCGACCAAGCCGGCCTTGCGTTTGGTAGGCCTCCCCTCCTGGAAGGGTGGGGTCGTTCCGAGGAATGCCGAGACACGTATCGATTTCGCCCGCATTTCCGCCCGCGACATCGCCCGGCAAAACCGCATGATCGGCTAGCGTATGTCATGCTGTTGCTGACGTAGGCCAGCTCGGCAAGGCGGGCACTTTCACAGGCTCCTGCGAAAGCTCCGCGAGACGGCCTGACCTGCTCCAAGCGCCGCCACCTCCTGAGTGGCGGCGTTCGTGCAGGTCGACCCCGGCGTTTCGGGAGCCGACCCATGCAGAACCAGTCCGTGCCGAAATCTGACACATGTGCCGCCGAGACACCGCGCTTTACGGCGGTCGAACGCATCGTTTTGGCGTCCGGTGCCTTCGTGCTCTCGGCGTGGATCGGGGGCCTCGCCTGGATCGGCTACAAGCTCGTGGCGCTGATCATCTGAGTGCGCTTTTCGCCGACCCGTCAGCTACTTCGGCGAGGGTCTCGCGCCACTCTGCCCTGGGCCTCCTCGATGTCTTTCGCGACCGCTTCAGGGTGGGCCTCGATCCGTTGTTCGATGTTTTCGGCGAGATAGACGGTCGTAATCTCCGCCGACGTGGCGAGCACGCCCGAAACCTGATCAGGATTGATCCAGACCGACTTGTCGGCTCCCGCCACTTTGAACTTGATGAGCATGTCGGACCTTCGAAGGCAGTCGAGCCTAGCTGTTGCGGACATGCGCCACCTCGAAAGGCCCGCGCCTGTTCACGGATTTACGTCGAAGAACCGCTTCGACCTGTTTCTGACAGGCTCGGGGATGTGCGGCCCCGGAGGTGTGTACGGGAAGATCCGCACCGCTCCGAGGCCGCCGAGTGGCACTCAGATGGTGAGCCGGCGTGCTTACAACAAACTTGCCATGAGGTTGATGGTGAAGGCTAGGATGATGGTGTTGAAGCTGAACGCCACGAGGCCGTGCACGGTGCCGATGCGCCGCAGGCGTTTGGACGTGAACTCTATGTCCGCAGTCTGGGACGCGACGCCAATCACGATCGCGAAATGCAGGAAGTCCCAGTAGTCGGGCGGCTCGTCCCCCGGAAACTTCAGCCCGCCCTGCTCGAGGGTCTTGGGGTCGTCGTCGTCGTCGGGCGCGTAATATTCATGCGCGTAATGCAGTGCAAAGATCAACTGGACCAGAAACCACGACAGCGACACCGTAGCGAAGGCGATCGCCACATCGAGGGGCTTCTGAAGGCCGTGCGCGTCCTTGGCGGCCGACAGCTCACCCGCCACGGTGACGAGGCTGGCGATGGCGGCCAACAGAACCAGCGTCAGGATGAACCCCTTGCCTTCGTCCTGTGCGGCTGCCCTGCCACGGATGAACGCCGCGTTGCTGTCCTTGAACTCCCTGAGTACCAAGAACACGTACAAGAGGCAGCCGATGTCCCAGGCTACGGGTAGATGGTGCCGATACCACCATGGGCAGGGTGCGGAGGAGCAGGGCCGCGACGATCCCGGTCGCGATGGCGGTGAGCAAGCGGGGCCGGGTTCGAAAAGCGCCAAAGAAGCCCGGGAGCGTGACTGGTGGTGTGGACAATGGCGATGTCTCTCAAAGAACGCGCAGGCTGCGTCGCGAGCGGTGCATATCTATAGGGCCATCATTCCAGCAACCGCAAAGCGCCCGCACCTGACGGCGCCGTGTCGCTGCCATCCTTGAGCGCGACGCCGGTTGCGGAGAGAGCGAAGGCCCGCTCCACCAGCCAGGCGATCCTGGCGGCGGCGCGACCGGGAAGCAGACCGCCGGCCCGTATGTTGGATACACAGTTCCGCATGGCATCGGTGCAGCCGATCCTGGGTGCGAACGTGAGGTAGGCGCCGAGGCTGTCGGCGGCCGACAGGCCGGGTCGCTCTCCGACCAGCATCAGCGAGAATCGGGCGCCGAGCAACTGGCCCACTTCGTCGCCGAGCGCCACCCTGGACTGCCGGGCGAGGACCACGGGGGCGAGACCGAGCCCCGCCGCGCGGAGACGGGGCACCAGGGCTTCGAGCAGGGGCGCCGCGTTTTCGCCCACGGCACTTGCCGAGAGGCCACCGGCGACGACGATGCAGACGTCGGGACGTTCCCGCGGTTGCGCCTTCAGGGCTTCACGGCTCCGCGTCGAGAGCCGCCGCCCGAAATCGGGGCGCCGCAGGTAGGTCTCGCGGTCGGGTGCGGCGCTCTCGACATGCACCGCGTCGAGCCCCAACCGCGCGAGAACCTCATCCAAGCCTGCCGCGTCGAACGGCGCATGGACGGCGTCGCGTGCCCGCGCATGGGCCAGGGCGAGCGCCAGGACATGGCTCGTAGGCAGTGCTCCTCCGGCGCGCCCCAGCGCCAAACGGGCGGGTGTCAGGGTCTTGAACCGATCCCAAGGATCCGGCGTCACGATCCGCTTGGCATGCGGCTCGCTCAAGGCCCGGCGCGCGTCCCCGGTCATGCGGCGCCTGCGAAACCGAGCAGCGGATGCTGGCCGGATGGCGGTGCCAGGCGACCATGGAGGTCGGTGATGCCGGCGCGATGCAACCAAGCCTCGAACTCGGGCGCGCGTTTCAGCCCCAGAAGCTCTCGGATGTAGAGCTGGTCGTGGAACGATGTCGACTGGTAGTTCAGCATCACGTCGTCGGTGCCCGGAATGCCCATCACGTAGGTGACGCCCGCGGTGGCCAGCAGCGTCAGTAGCGTGTCCATGTCGTCGCCGTCCGCCTCCGCGTGGTTGGTGTAGCAGACGTCGCAGCCGAGGGGCAGCCCCATGAGCTTGCCGCAGAAATGGTCTTCGAGGCCGGCCCGGATGATCTGCTTGCCGTCGTAGAGGTATTCCGGGCCGATGAAGCCCACCACGGTGTTGACCAGCAGGGGCGCATAGCGCCGGCAGACCGCGTAGGCACGCGCCTCGCAGGTCTGCTGGTCGACGCCCGCGTGCGCGTCGGCCGACAGAGCCGACCCCTGTCCGGTCTCGAAATACATGACGTTCTGTCCGAGCGTGCCGCGCCGCAGCGACAAGGCGGCGTCACGGGCCTCGTCGAGCAGGTTCAAGGTCACGCCGAAGGAGGCGTTGGCGGCCTCCGTCCCGGCCACCGACTGGAACACGAGGTCGACTGGGGCACCCTGCTCGATCAGCGCGATCGAGGTCGTCGCATGGGTGAGAACGCAGCTTTGCGTCGGGATCCCGTGGCGGACGATGACCTCGTCGAGCAGCCGGACGAGGTCGCCGAGGGTGGCGGGCGAATCCGAGGCCGGGTTGATGCCGATGACGGCGTCGCCGCAGCCATACATCAGCCCCTCGACGACGGTCGCCATGATGCCCCGGGGGTCGTCGGTCGGATGGTTCGGCTGCAGCCGTACCGCCAGCGTGCCGGGCAGGCCGATCGTGTCGCGGAAGCGCGTCACGACGCAGCACTTACGCGCCACCTGGATGAGATCCTGGTTGCGCATGATCTTGGACACCGCGGCCGCCATCTCGGGTGTGATGCCGGGCGCGATCGAGGCCAGCATGCCGGTTGTCGCCGCGCCCGACAGCAGCCAGTTCCGGAAGTCGCCGATGGTGAGATGCGACACCGGTGCGAACGCCGCAGCGTCATGCGTGTCGACGATGAGCCGGGTCACCTCGTCGGTTTCATAGGGAATCAGCGGCTGATCCAGGAAAGCCTTGAGGGGTACGTCGGCAAGGCAGAGCTTGGCCGCTGCGTTCTCCTCCGCCGACGCGGCCGCGATCCCGGCCAGCATGTCGCCCGAGCGCCGCGGCGTCGCCTTCGCCAGAAGATCCTTGAGGTCGCCGAAGACCCAGGTGCGCTGCCCGACGCTGTGGCGGAAGACCATGCTCGCTCCTTGCCGCTCGACGAGCGCTCGCCGAAGGCGTTCTGCGCCAGGGCGCTGCCGATTACCGTTGACGGACCGCTGCGAGCCGATGCTCAGCGTCGTCACCGTTATAGAAATGTTAACAAGAGGTGCTAGCGCAACCCCGTGACCGTATGGCAGGTTTATGGCACGCGGCTTTTGCGAGCGCCTGATGGCGCATGGGGGAATCATGAAGACTGCCCAAAAGTTTCTTTGCTCGCTGTCGGCCGCGGCGACCCTCGCGGCGACCGCTGCCCATGCCCAGGCGCCCGACGCGCTGGTCACCGCGGCGAAAGGCGAAGGAGAGCTCTCGGTCATCGCGCTGCCGCACGATTGGTGCGGCTACGGCGGCATCGTCGACGGCTTCAAGGCCAAATACGGCCTCAAGATGAACGAGCTCAATCCCGATGCGGGCTCCGGCGACGAGGTCGAGGCCATCCGCGCCAACAAGGGCAACAAGGGCCCGCAGGCTCCCGATGTGATCGACGTCGGCCTGTCGTTCGGCCCGACCGCCAAGTCCGAAGGGCTGCTGATGCCCTACAAGGTCTCGACCTGGGACACGATCCCGGCCGACCAGAAGGACCCGGACGGCGCCTGGTATGGCGACTATTACGGCGTGCTCGCCTTCGAGGTGAACAAGGACATCGTGAAGACCTCGCCGGCCGATTGGCCAGACCTCCTCGGCGCCGATTACGCCGACGCCGTGGCCCTCGCGGGCGACCCGCGCGCCTCGAACCAGGCCATCCTGGCCGTCTATGCGGCGGGCCTGTCGAAGGCGGGCGGCGACGCCGCCAAGGCGGCCCTGGGCGGGCTCGACTTCTTCGCGGAGCTGAACAAGAAAGGCAATTTCGTCCCCACCATCGGCAAGGTCGCCTCGCTGGCGCAGGGCGCCACCCCGATCATCGTGCGGTGGGACTACAATGCCCTTGCGGATCGTGACACCCTGAAGGGCAACCCCAACGTCGATGTCGTCGTGCCAAAGTCCGGAGTCGTGGCCGGGGTCTACGTGCAGGCCATCAGCGCCTTCGCGCCCCATCCGAACGCGGCCAAGCTGTGGATGGAATACATCTATTCCAATGAAGGCCAGATCGATTACCTCAAGGGCTATTGCCACCCCATCCGCTTCGACGCCCTGGTGAAGGACAAGGCGGTCCCGGCCGACCTGATGAGCAAGCTGCCGCCCGCCGAGGCCTATGCGAAGGCGGTGTTCCCGACGCTCGAGCAGCAGAACAAGTCGAAGGAGACCATCACCGGCGATTGGGACAAGGTGGTCGGCGCCAACGTGAAGTAGTTGTTCTTGCCTTCTCCCGCCAAGCGGGAGAAGGACACGGCGTCGTCGTGACGCCCCTCTTCCGCATCCGGCTTACCGGCCCGGCGCCCCGAACCGAGGCCCCATGTCCACTTCATCGGGAGCGGTCCTGCCTGTCGCTCGATCGGGGCCTCGGCGCGCCCCGACCTCTCTCGCCTGGCTCGGCGTCGTGCCGTTCTTCGCCTTCGCCCTGCTGTTCCTTCTGATCCCGACCTTCTACCTCATCCTCGGGGCGTTCGAGGACAATGACGGGCACTGGACGCTCGCCAACATCGCCGACCTTTGGCAGCCCAACATCATCAGCGCCTATCGGATCAGCCTCGAGGTAAGCGCCGCCTCGGCGGTGCTCGGCGCCGTCTTCGGCTTCGCGCTCGCCTGGGCGGTGGTGCTGGGTGGCCTGCCGCGCTGGATGCGGCCGATGCTGATGACGTTCAGCGGCGTGGCGTCGAACTTCGCCGGCCTGCCGCTGGCCTTCGCGTTCCTGGCGACGCTGGGGCGCGCCGGCCTCGTCACCACGCTGCTGCAGACGCTCTTCGGCTTTAACCTCTACCGGACCGGTTTCAACATCCTCAGCTTCTCGGGCCTGACGCTCACCTATATCTATTTCCAGATCCCCTTGATGGTGCTGATCCTGACCCCGGCCCTCGACGGGTTGAAGAAAGAATGGCAGGAGGCCGCGACCATCCTCGGCCCATCGCCCTTCGAGTATTGGCGCCGCGTCGTGCTGCCGATCCTCTGGCCGAGCCTTCTCGGCACGACGCTGCTGCTTTTCGCCAACGCCTTCGGGGCCATCGCCACCGCCTATGGGCTCACGGGCAGCACGCTGAACCTCGTCACCATCCTGCTCTACGCGCAGATCCGGGGCGACGTGCTGCACAATGCGCATCTCGGCTACGCCCTGGCCCTTGGCATGGTTGTGATCACGGCCGTATCCAACGCCGCCTACATCATCCGGCGGACCCGCTCCGAGCGGTGGCTCCGATGAAGTCCAACCGCCTTGGCGCTTGGGCGGCCGTCGCCCTTGGCATCGCCTATTTCGTGGTGCCGCTCATCGCCACGGCGGAGTTCTCGATGCGCATCCGACGAGGCACCTACAGCCTCGACGCCTACAGGATCGTGCTGACGGACAGCCAGTTCCAGCAGACCTTCCTGTTCTCGACCGCCGCCGCCCTGGCCACCATCCTGGTCGGCACGGTTCTGATCGTCCCTACCGCCTATTGGATCAGGCTGCGGCTGCCGGGCCTGCGCCCGGTCGTCGAATTCATCACCTTGCTGCCTTTGGTCATTCCCGCAATCGTCCTCGTCTTCGGCTACCTCAAGCTCTACAACTCGTCCTCGATCCTGCCACTGACGGGCGCCGTCTGGAGCACCAACGTCCTCCTGGTCTTCGGCTATGTGACCTTGGCGCTGCCCTATACCTACCGGGCCGTCGACACGGGGCTGCGGGCGATCGACGTGCGCAGCTTGACCGAAGCCGCCGAATGCCTCGGCGCCAGGCGCACCACCATCATGGCGAGCGTCATCTTCCCCAACGTCCGGGTGGCGGTGCTGAGTGGCGCCTTCCTGACCTTCGCCATCGTGATCGGCGAATTCACCTTCGCAAGCCTGCTCGACCGCCCCGCCTTCGGCCCTTATCTCCAACAGGTGGGCGCGAACCGCGCCTACGAGCCCTCGGCGCTCGCCATCATCGCCTTCGCGGTGACCTGGGCCTGCATGGGCCTCATCAACGTCTTCGCGCGCGATCCGCGCAACGCCGCCCGCAAGGCGAGGTGAGCCGCCCATGACCTTCCTCGCCATCGAGCGCCTGCGCAAAGCCTACGGCGCCAACCAGGTGGTCCAGGAGTTCGACCTCGAGGTGACGCGCGGCGAGTTCATCTCTTTCCTCGGGCCGAGCGGTTGCGGCAAGACGACGACACTGCGCATGATCGCCGGCTTCGAGGGCGTCACCGAGGGCGCCATCCGGGTCGATGGCCGCGACGTGACTCATCTGCCGCCGAACCAGCGCAACGTCGGCATGGTGTTCCAATCCTACGCGCTGTTTCCCAACATGACGGTGGCGCAGAACGTCGCCTTCGGTCTCAAGGTGGCGAAGAAGCCCCCGGCCACGATCAAGGCCCGCGTGGCCGAAATGCTGGACGTGGTGAAACTGCCGCACCTCGCCGATCGCTACCCTTATCAGATGTCCGGCGGCCAGCAGCAGCGCGTCGCCCTGGCGCGCGCCCTCGCCACAAGCCCGCAGCTCCTGCTGCTCGACGAGCCGCTCTCGGCGCTCGACGCCAAGGTCCGCGTCGCCTTGCGGGAGGAACTGAAGAACCTGCAGCGCGACCTCGGCATCACCACGATCTACGTGACGCACGACCAGGAGGAAGCGCTGTCGATGTCGGACCGCATCGTGGTGATGAGCGAGGGACGCATCGAACAGCTCGGTACCCCCTTCGACATCTACAATCATCCCCGCACGCGCTTCGTCGCATCTTTCGTCGGCACGCTGAACATCCTGAAGGCGCTCGTCGTCGACGCCGGGCAGGGCGCCATCTCGGTCGACGGCCAGGCGGCACGGGTGGCGCGACCATTGCCGCAGCGGGGCGGCGAGACCTGCTCGCTGGCGCTGCGGCCCGAGGCGGTGTCGCTGATCGACCCCGGCAACGGCGGCAACCGCATCCGCGGCACCATCGACGAGGTCAGTTTTCTCGGGGCCATCGTGCGCATCAAGGTGGGTATCGGCGAGAGCCGCATCATGCTCGATCGCTTCAACAATCCCGCCAGCCCGCCGCCGGTGCGTGGCGAGACCGTGACGCTGCACTTCTCGCCCGAGGATCTCGTGCCGCTCGACGCCTCCTCGGCGTAACCTCCGCGATGCGATTCCAGTTGCCATTCGGCCGCCCGGGCGGCAGGGTCCGCCCGACGCAAGCCCACAGGCCGAGGACCCATGACATCGCTGACGCTCGAGGCCGCCGAAACCATCGTCAAGGCGGCACTGCAGACCGGCAGGGCCAGGAATCTGAAGCCCCTGGCGGTCGCGGTGTTCGACGCGCGCGGCGCCTTGAAGGCTTTCGCGGCCGAGGAGGGCACCAGCCTCAAGCGGGGCGAGATCGCCTTCGGCAAGGCTCAGGGTGCCCTGGCGCTCGGGATCGGGTCACGCGCCATCGCGACGATCGCGCTCGAGCGGCCCCATTTCGTGGCGGCGGCGAGCCATGCGGTCGGCGGTTCGCTGATCCCGGGGCCGGGCGGCGTGCTGATCAAGCAGGCGGGTGCGGTCATTGGTGCCGTCGGCATCTCTGGCGACACGTCGGACGCCGACGAAATCTGCGCCCTTGCCGGAATCGCGGCGGCCGGGTTCGAGGCCGATCCGGGCGTGTGACCGGCGTGCACACGTCAGTTCACCCTCTCGTCCTGAGCCTGTAGTCCCTCGTCCTGAGCCTGTCGAAGGACGCGGCTGCCGTGGACAGGGCGACGCCCTCTATCCTTCGACAGGCTCATGATGAGGGCCATCAGATAGCCCCGGCGTCACGCCACGCCGTGGCCCTTGAACCAGGCGAGCGTTTTCGCCCAGG
>CAXSEU010000119.1:0-9145 GCA_964236485.1 uncultured Lichenihabitans sp.
GGCCGGGGACTGGATCGGGTAGATGGTGATGCCCTCCCCCGGGGTGTGGATCCCGACGATTCGGTCGCCCGGCACCGCACCGCCGTTCGGGGCGAAGGTCACCGGAAGGTCGCCGCCAAGGCCCCGAATGGGGATCGACCGGTCGGGAGGCAAGCCGCCTTCCGGCACCTTGAACCTCAGGTTCTCCACTTTCTCGAGCCCGAACCAACTGGCGTCCCCCTTTTCCGGTGCGACGCCGGCGGCTCGGGACTCGGTCGCGTCCGGATGGACGGCCCGCAGGACATCTCCCGAATACATCTCGCCGCGGCCCACCGCGGACAGGACATCCTCGATCGTGGCGCGTGCGAGCCGAGACAAGGCGCCCTTCAGCTTGTCTTCGGAGAAGGACTTGCCGCTGCGCTCGAAAGCCCTGGTGACGATCTGGCGTCCAAGACCCAGATATTGTGCCCTGACGGCGTCCCGCGTGGCACGCCTGATCGCCGCCCGTGCCTTGCCGGATTTGACCAGCCCTTCCCAGGCGGGTGGCGGCACCTGTCCCTCGGCGCAAGCGATCTCGACTTCGTCTCCGTTGCGAAGCTCCGATATCAGCGGCGCGATCCGCCCATTGATCTTGGCCCCCACCGCCGTGTTGCCGACGCCGGTATGGATCGCATAGGCGAAATCGATCGGCGTCGCACCGCGGGGCAGCGCGATCAGTCGGCCTTTGGGGGTGAAGCAGAACACCTGATCATGGAAGAGTTCGAGCTTGGTGTGTTCCAGGAATTCTTCGGGCGTCCCTCCTTCGGCCAGCATGGCGATGGTGCGCTGCAATCCGCTATAGGCTCGGCTCTCGACCGCGCGCGCGCTCATGTCCGGTACCTGCCCATCCTTGTAGAGGGCATGAGCGGCAATGCCGTTTTCCGCAAGGTCGTTCATGCCCCTGGTTCGGATCTGCAGTTCCACGCGCTGTCGACCGGGCCCCACCACGGTGGTGTGCAACGACCGGTAATCGTTCTGTTTCGGGGTCGAGATATAGTCCTTGAATCGGCCCGGTACGCTCGGCCATTGCGTATGGACGACACCAAGCACGCCGTAGCAATCCGAGATCTTGTCCACGATGACCCGGAAACCGAAGATGTCCGACAATTGCTCGAGCGCGAGGGATTTCTGCTCCATCTTGTGCCAGACGGAGTACGGTTGCTTCTGCCGGCCCTTGACCACCGCCTTGATGCCCTGCGCGGCGAGTTTCTCGGCAAGCTCCGACTCGATCTTGGCGATCAAGGACCCATAGCGGTCCGTCATGTCGTCGAGCTTGGTGACGATCATGTCGTGGGCCTCCGGCATCAACTGGGCGAAAGCCAGTTCCTCGAGTTCGCTGCGCATGCTCTGCATGCCCATGCGGCCGCTCAGCGGCGCGTAGATATCGAGCGTCTCCTGGGCGATGCGCGCCCGCTTGGCTTCCGGCACGAAATGCAGCGTGCGCATGTTGTGGAGCCGGTCCGCGAGCTTGACCAGGAGCACGCGAATGTCGTCCGCGATGGCGAGAAGCAGCTTGCGCAGGTTTTCGGCCTGGGCAGCCTGTTTCGAGACCAGGTCGAGTTTCTTGATCTTGGTCAGGCCCTCGACGAGCTTGGCGATCTCGCTGCCGAAGAGTTGGTCGATCTCCTCACGCGTTGCGGCGGTGTCTTCGATGGTGTCGTGCAACACGGCGGCCACGATCGTGGCGTCATCGAGCTTCAGATCCGTGAGGATCGCCGCGACTTCCAGCGGATGGGAGAAATAGGGATCGCCGGACGCGCGCTTCTGGGCGCCATGCGCCCTCATGGCGTAGACATAGGCGCGATTCAGCAGGTCTTCGTCGGCATTCCGGTTGTAGCTCCGGACGCGATCGACGAGTTCATACTGGCGCAGAATCTTGGCGGACGCCGCGCGCCGCGGGGCCGTGATGGCAAGCGTCATCGGCCTATTATCGGGACACTCACAGCCTGCGGCAACCTGTCCGCCGCAAAGAACACTCGAAATGAACCGGTCAGCCGTTGAGGCGCTTGGTCAGGACCTCGCTGGCGACGAAATGCGGCCTATTCGCCTTCGTCCTCGGTCTCCGCCGGAGGCACCAGGCCTTCCAGCCCGCGCAAAAGATCCTCCTCGGTCATTCGGTCGAATTGGACCTCGGTGCTCCCGACATCGCGACTACCACCCTGGGGGGGAACCAGCGGCGGAACGACCTCGGGTTCCGGTTCGTCCACCTCGACGTGCTTCTGCAGCGAGTGAATGAGTTCTTCCTTGAGGTCTTCGGCAGAAAACCGCTCCTCGGCGATCTCGCGCAAAGCGACGACCGGATTCTTGTCGTTGTCGCGATCCACCGTGATCGCGACGCCTGACGAGATCATGCGAGCGCGATGGCTGGCCAGCAGGACCAGTTCGAATCGGTTCTCGATCTTGTCGATGCAATCTTCGACCGTAACGCGTGCCATTCAGAATTCCTTGTTGCCCCGGGAGGCATATCGCCGTCCCGATACAGCCAGCGGGCTTGCGACGCAAGTGTGGACGCCTTGCGGATTCCCGGCTTTGCACATCGCCTTCGTCGTGACGGCTGGAGCACGACGGGAGACCGACCTTGACGGACTCACGGGGCGATGCCATTCAGATCTAAGGCGTCATTGCGGTAGGATTGCGTGTGCCGGCGATTTCGACCAGAAGTCGAGCACATAATTTCCTGAATTGACCGGTATCTTCAAATTCGACGTGGCCGAATCAGCTCGATGAACCCCCGAGGCGTGGAGGGGTCGTGGTTTTTAATCGTTCGTTGCCGACGGTCAGTTGGGTGGTTTTTCGCGAGTGCGCGATCACGATTGGCGGAGTCCATCCTGTGGAGCTGCCTCGTGGCAGCATGATATGAGTTCATTACTATGGCTGAGCTGGAACGTACTGCCCTGTTCATCGACGGCGCCAACCTTTACGCGACCGCGAAGACGCTGGGATTCGACATCGACTACAAGCGCTTGCTGCGGGAATTCCAGGTCAAGGGGCGGCTGATCAGGGCTTTCTACTACACGGCGCTGGTCGAGGATCAGGAATATTCCTCCATCCGACCGCTGATCGATTGGCTGGATTATAACGGCTACGCGGTGGTAACCAAGCCGACGAAGGAGTTCGTGGACTCGCTGGGCCGGCGCAAGGTCAAGGGCAACATGGACATCGAACTCGCCGTGGACGCGATGGAGATGGCCGAGCACATCGATCACATGGTCTTGTTCTCGGGTGACGGGGATTTCCGATCGCTCGTCGAAGCCGTACAACGGCGCGGCGTCCGCGTTTCGGTGGTGTCGACGGTCACCACCCAGCCTCCGATGGTGGCCGATGAACTGCGTCGGCAAGCCGATGAGTTCATCGATCTCGTTCACCTGGTCGCGAAGATCGGGCGCGATGCCGATCGGCCCGAGCGCACGCCGCGACCGACCGATCGGCGGGCGGCGGTTTCGCCGGTCTACGCCCCCGTCCACCACGACGATCTTCCCAATCCTTGATCGGCGACGATCATCGCGGAGAGCCGATGGCGGATTGTCCGCTCTGTCCGCGGCTCGTCCAATACCGCGACCTCAATCGGCGGAAGCACCCCGCGGGGCACAATGCGCCCGTACCCTCCTTCGGACCGCTCGACGCCCGGCTCCTCGTGATCGGCCTCGCGCCAGGTGTCGCGGGCGCCAATCGGACCGGACGGCCCTTCACGGGGGATTGGGCCGGCGACCTGCTCTACGAGACGCTGGACCTGTTCGGCTTCTCGACGGGCCACTATCGTGAACGGCCGGACGATGGGCTCAACCTCGTCGACTGCATGGTCACCAACGCCGTGCGCTGCGCCCCGCCGTTGAACAAGCCGACGCCGTTCGAAACCGGCACCTGCCGCGCCTTCTTGTCGGAACGGGCGGCCGCCCTGCCCCGCCTTCGCGCCGTCGTCACGCTTGGACGCATCGCTCACGACAGTTTCGTGAGGGTTTCGGGCTTGCGCCTCTCGGCCGTGCCATTCGGCCATGGACGGACGCATGACCTTGCCCTGCCGCAACGCACCGTCACGCTGTTCGATAGCTACCACTGCTCGCGCTACAACACCAACACCGGGGTGCTGACGACGTCTATGTTCAGGGACGTTTTCGCCAAGGTGCGCGGCTTCCTCGACCGCTGAGTCGTCAGGTCTCAGCCCTTGTCGCGCATCACGCGTGACTTCTCGCGGTTCCAGTCCCGCTGCTTTTCGGTCTCGCGCTTGTCGTGGAGCTTCTTGCCCTTGGCGAGAGCCAACTGCAATTTCGCCCGTCCCCGGTCGTTGAAATAGACCTTCAACGGAACGATCGTCATGCCGTCCCGCTCGACCCCGTGCGCCAACCGGGCGATCTCACGGGCCTTCATCAGCAACTTGCGGGGCCGCTTCGGCTCGTGGTTGAAGCGATTGCCCGAGCCATATTCGGGAATGGTGGCATTGATCAGGAACAACTCCCCCTTCTCGGGAGAGGCATAGCTTTCCGCGATCGTCGCCTTGCCGGTTCGGAGCGACTTGACCTCGGTTCCGGTCAACATCAGCCCAGCCTCGTAGGTGTCGCCGATCTCGTAGTGGTAGCGCGCCTTCCGGTTTTCCGAGACCACCTTGAACGTCGAGACTTCTTTGGTCACCTGGGTCTGATCCTCGCTCGCGGACTCAGGCGTCGAGCAGCCCGGCATGAGCCATGGCGCCCCGTATGGTGGATCGGGTCGGCCCGGTCAGCGCCACCATCGGCGATCGCACGTCTTCCCGCATCCGCCCGAGGCAGGACAGCGCAAATTTCGGCCCGGCGGGATTGGGCTCCAGGAACAGCGCCGCGTGAAGGGGAACCAGGCTGTCTTGCAGCCGCAGGGCACCGGCGTAGTCGCCGTTCAGGCACGCCGTCTGCAGGGCCGCGCAGGCCCGCGGCGCCACATTGCTCGTCACCGAGATGCAACCATGGCCTCCTGCCGCGTTATAGGCAAGCGCGGTCATGTCCTCACCGGAGAGCTGGATGAAGTCCGGGCCGAGTTCGTGCCGTTGCAGCGAGACGCGGCCGAGGTTGGCGGTCGCATCCTTGACGCCGACGATGTTCGGCAGCGCGTAGAGGCGCTTCATCGTCTCGGTGGTCATATCGACGACGGAGCGGGCCGGGATATTGTAGATGACGATCGGGATGCCGATCGCGTCGTTCACCGCCTTGAAATGCTGGAAGAGGCCCTCCTGGTTGGGCCTGTTGTAGTAAGGCACCACGACGAGCACGCCCGAGGCTCCGGCCCCCTCGGCGTGCCGGGCGAACGAAACGGCCTCCATCGTGCTGTTCGAGCCGGCGCCCGCGATCACCGGGACCCGCCCGCGCGCAGCCTCGACGCAAAGCTCCACCACCCGTCCATGCTCGGCGTGACTGAGGGTCGGGCTTTCGCCGGTCGTTCCGACCGGCACGAGCCCATGCGTGCCGCTCTCGATCTGCCAGTCGACCAGGCGCCCGAAAGCGTCCTCGTCCACACGGCCCTCCTTGAACGGTGTCACGAGTGCCGTCAACGAACCCCTGAACTGCGCCTTCATGGTCATCGAGCCTTACGCTGATCTCCGGCCGCCACGGGCAAGCCCAACGGGCGCCTCATTCCAGTGGCTGATAGGAGGACAGACGCTGTACTCCGGGCAGCATCGCGTGGAAAGTGGTTTCACACGTTCGCCAAGCCGAAGGGCCGCCGCCGCATGGTTTATCTTTCGTAAATGCTTCGGGCGCACAGTGCGACGATGGCTCCGCGCAGACGCATCAAGATCCGTGGTGACCGGATGCCCAGGGGTCGCCGCTTGGTCGCAGTCTTCGCCGCCGTTCTGGCCTTGGGTGCCTCGCTTCTCCTGGTGCCGGAGACGAGACACGACATTCACGCGGTGCTCAACGGCATCCTGACCCGTCCGCACAGGATGGCGCAACGCCCCGTCGCCTCGCCGCGTGAATCCGCCGTCGGCCAGGAGGGTCCAAGGAAGGCGACGGCGCGCGTCGAGGTCGAAGGAACGCAGCACGGCGCCGAACCCGACAAGACCGACGTGGCAGCCCCGGCGCCCGCCTCCACCCGAACGCCGAGCGAACTCTACCCGCCCGCTGGACCGACGCTCGCGCAGACGGACCCGGATGCGGATCGGGTCCGGCAGGCCGTCGCGCTCTATCGCAAGGCCGATATTCCCGGGGGCGACGCCATCGCCAAGACCGCGTCGGGTGCGATCGCCAAGCTGGCCATGGAATGGACCGTGCTGCGGCTCCAGTCTCACCTGACGAGCCTCGAACGCGAGAGCGCCTTCGTCAAGGCGCACCCCGACTGGGTCGCCAGTGCGTGGCTGCATCGCCGCATGGAAGAATCCATCGTCGCCCGCAACGACGATGTGACCGGTTCGATCGATCAGCGGCTGACGCCCGATTCGGTCGAAACCCTCGCGGGCAAGCTGGCGCTCGCCCGGCAGGCGAAGACGCGGGGCCAGGTTGCCGTCGCGTCGGATCTCGTCCGCAATGTCTGGCGAAACGACGATCTGTCGGTTTCCCAGGAAGCTTTGATCCTGCGTGATTTCGGAGACCTGATCAGCAAGGCCGATCACAAGTACCGGGCCGACCGGCTGCTCTACAAGGAACAGGTCCCTGCCGCCTTGAGGGAGGCGACGCTCGCCGGGCCGGACGTTCTGCTGCTGGCCAAGGCGCGAGCCGCCGTGATCACGAATGCGGCCTCGGACAGCGCCATCGCAGCCGTTCCGAAGTCATTGCAGACCGACTGCGGCTTGATTTTCGCGGAGATCCAGAAGGCGCGAAGAGCCAGCCGCACCGAGGAAGCCGCCAACCTGATGCTTGCCGCGCCTCGCGGCCCCAACGAGATCATCGATGGTGATAGCTGGTGGGTCGAGCGGCGCATCGTCGCCCGGCAGTTGCTCGATCACGGCGACCCCAAACGCGCCTACCGGATGGTCGCGGAGCACGCGGCGAGTTCGATCATCATGAAGATGGAGGCGGAATTTCACGCCGGCTGGATCGCGCTGCGCTTCCTGAGCGATCCGCAACTCGCGGCCGGTCACTTCGCCAGGATCGCCGCAATGGCGGAAACCCCCATCTCCAAGGCGCGGGCCGCGTATTGGCAGGGGCGTGCCGCCGAAGCCGTGAAGGACGAAAAGGCCGCCGACGGTTTCTACCAGGAGGCGGCCCGTTACCCCATAAGCTTCTATGGGCAAGTGGCAGCGACCCGCATCGGCCAAGCGACCGTTTCCCTTCGAACCTCTCAGCCTCCGGCGGTCGGAGACGCGCGGAGCGAAGCCGTCCGGGTGGCAGAGTACCTGTTCGCGATCGGCGCGCGCGATGTCGCCCTGCCGCTGGCCCTCGACGTGGCACGCAACGAAGCGTCCGAGGCCCAGGTCTCGGCCATGGCGGCGGTCGTCGAGCGGGCTCGAGACGCCTGGGCGACCCTGGCGATCGGAAAAGCCGCGACGCAGCGGGGCATGGCGCTCGACGAGACGGCCTTTCCGACCTTCGGCGTGCCGGATTTCCAGCCGCTCGGCAAATCAGCCGACCTCGCGGTCGTCTCCGCGATAGCGCGCCAGGAAAGCGAGTTCGAGCAGCGATCGCTATCATCGGCCGGTGCGAAAGGCCTCATGCAGATGATGCCGGCGACCGCCAAACGCACGGCCGAGCACGTCGGCGTCAGCTACACGGATGCGCGCCTCATGGGCGATGCCGCGTTCAACGCGCAACTCGGCGCCGCTCACCTGGCCGAGTTGCTCGATGAACAGGGCGGCTCATACGTCCTGACGTTCGCGGCCTATAACGCGGGCGGAAAGAACGTGAGGGAGTGGATCGACGCCTACGGCGATCCGCGCAAGCCGGGTGTCGACCCCGTCGACTGGATCGAACGCATCCCCTTCGCCGAAACCCGCAATTACGTGCAGCGGGTCATGGAAAACCTGCAGATTTACAGGGTCAGACTCGGGCGCCCCGCGACCTCCATCGTCCTTGGGGCCGAAGCCGTCATGCCGCGCCGGGGCACTTGAGCGGCCCATGAACGCGCCCGCGTTCGAGAGCTGTTTCGTTTCGGCCTCGGACGGACTGCGCCTCCACTATCGCGATTACGCCGGGCCGAACTCTGCGGGCTTGCCCGTCGTCTGCCTCCCCGGGCTCGCCCGGACGTCGAGCGACTTCGGTCCCCTGGCTCGAGCGCTCGTCGCAACCGGCCGTCGTGTGCTGGCGCTGGATTACCGCGGACGGGGCTTGTCCGACCGCGACCCCGATCCCGCCAATTACGATCTCAGGATCGAGGGCGCGGACGCGCTGGCGGTTCTGACAGCCGCCGGCATTTCCGAGGCCCTCTTCGTCGGAACGTCCCGCGGCGGGCTGATCACGATGCTGCTGGCGGCGCTGCGACCGACGCTCATCGCAGGAGCGGTGCTGAACGACATCGGCCCGGTGATAGAGGTGATCGGCCTCCGCCGTATCCGCGGCTATGTGGGCCAATTGCCGCAGCCTGCCACCTGGGACGAGGCGGTCGGCATTCTCAAGCGGGTGGCTGGCGCTCAGTTCACGGCATTGACCGAGGCCGAGTGGCGGGACTGGGCTCGATCGACCTTTCGGGAAGATGGAGGACGCTTGGCCCCTTCCTACGATCCCGCGCTGCTTCACAACCTGCAGGCAATGGATCTCGACGCCCTGCCAACCCTGTGGCCGCAGTTCGAAGCCCTTGGACATGCCCCGGTCCTGATCGTCCGAGGCGACAACACGGATCTCCTGTCCATGACGACCGTGGACGCGATGCGGACACGCCACCCCGACTGCGCGTTCCACGCCGTACCGGGTCAGGGACACGCGCCTTTGTTGGCAGACCGGCCGACGATCGATCGGATCGTCGCGTTCGCCTCGCGTTGCGAAGCCAGCCGGGAAGGTCGCGGCGACCACCTTTCCGCCAGCCCCTCGCCCCACCGCTGATGCAAAGCCGAGGCTTGCTGGCGCGCAGCATCGGGATTGTCGCCGCGGCGTCTTCGCGTGTCGGACAACCGAGCTTCGCAGGAAAGGACCTGTCTATGATCATATCCAAATCCGCCGCCGTCGGCATCGCCGCGCTCGGGCTTTTGGCCGGGAGCGGGTTGGCGGCCTCGGCGCAGAGCGCTCCATCGGGCGAT
>CAXSEU010000120.1:0-7554 GCA_964236485.1 uncultured Lichenihabitans sp.
GGTGGAAACTGAACGGATCCTGCGGTGGTGGGCGCGCAAGTTGCGCCACGAATGCGTCAACGACCAGACGGGCGGTCTCTTCGTCGACCAGAAGTTCATGGATCTGGTCCCCGGCTTCGCCGATCATGCGCGGATCCTCCGCGACCCCGGCATGAACGTCGCCTACTGGAACTTGGCACAGCGGCGCCTCGAACGCGCGGCGTCGGGCTGGACCGTGGACGGTGCTCCCCTGGGCTTCTTCCACTTCAGCGGCTTCGATCCCCGCAAGCCTGGGCGTTTGTCGAAACACGTCGGTCACGCCCCCCTGCCCGATGCGCTGGCGCACCTGCTGGAGACCTACGCCGATCTGATGTTGGCGCGTCCCCCGCGCCAGACGCCGCCCTACGCCTACGCGACATTCGCCTCGGGAGCGCCGATCCCCAACATGGCTCGGCAGATGTACCGCGAGCATCAGCCGGCCTGGTCCGGCAATCCCTTCGAGACCTATGAGGCCTACCTTCGCCTCCCTTCGGCCCATGCAACCCCCGGCCGTTCCGGAGAGATCATCACCAATCTCATGGAAGGCATGCACGCCCGGTCCGACGCCTTGCGCCACCGTTTCAACCTGCGCGACGCGCGTCAGGTTTCGCTCTTTGCAAGCTGGTTCAAACAGAATGCGGCGAGCCAAGGCATCGCGCAGACATTCGCCTGACCGGCGAATGCTAAGGTCCGTCTCATCGCGACGCGTCATAGATGGCTTGAGCGCCCAAGGCGGCGCGCGATATTCATGGACGTCAGTCGGTGGGATCAGAACCTTCGCGTAGAAATTTGGACGAGGTGCTGGTCGCGGCGGCAACACTTGACGCCTGCACCAGCGTCGGAAATCGTACTCAAAGAATGGCTCTCGACAACGAAGATCTGCGTTTCGAATGCGCTCGCCTCACGGCGTCGCTCGAACGCGCCCAGCAGGAGATCCTCGCCTTGACGGAGCGCTGCACGACATTGCAGCATAGGCTCGACCGCATTCATCGGCTGGCGCCGCGCGGCAGCAGGCGTCTGCTGAGCTTCGTCAAGTCGGTGCTGGGTCGCCGCTGAGCGCGAGTGCGCCTGCTCGAACGAAGGCTTCTATGAGGCGACTGCCGGACTTCATCATCGGCGGCGCGGCGCGATCCGGGACGACGTGGCTCTGTCACCTCCTCGCCCGCCATCCCGAGGTCGGCGTCGCGCGCCCGATCGTCCCCGAGCCGAAATTCTTCCTGGTCGACGACCTCTTCGCCCAGGGGCTCGATCATTACGCGGCACGCTGGTTCGACGGGCTTGAGCAATCGATGGTCGGCGAGAAGAGCACCAACTATCTCGACAGTGAAACGGCTGCGGCGCGAATCGCGCAGGCCCTTCCGCACGTGCGGCTGATCTTCATGCTGCGGGATCCCATCGAGCGGACATTCTCCAACTATCGCTGGTCGCGCAAGCAAGGCCACGAAATGGAGGATTTCGCGGCCGCACTCGCGGCCGAGGGAACGCGGGCGACACCTCATCACCTGAGGTTCGCCCGTCCCTTCGCCTATCTTTCCCGCAGCCGCTACCTCGAGCGACTGGAACCCTATCTCGGTCTCTTCCCGGCCGATCATGTCCTCCTGCTGCGCTTCGAGGACATCGTCCTGCGGCCTGCGGCCCTCGCAGTGCGGCTGCACCGTTTTTTGGGCGTCTCGGAACGGCCTCGAGACGCCGAGGGGCTCGGCATCATCAACGACGCCGATGCCGGCGAACTGCTGCCGGAAACCAGGCGGTGGCTTGCGGATTACTTCCGCGAGCCGGACCTTGCGCTCGCGCGGCGCACCGGCTTCGACGTTTCGGGTTGGGCTTCGCAGAGGAGCCCTGCAACCTTGATCAGCCCGGCGTCGCCAGCCTGACGCAGGTTTGTCGTCGTAGCGTCGATCAACCATCGTTCGCCAGAAAGCCGGGATGATCATGTCGAGCGGCGTCAGGCGCAGACGGGCCCTTTGCGTCAGGCCGCGACCCAATCTCCAGGCGGCAGCCTTCCTCGCCGCGATCAAGGGCGAGTGGATCGAAGCCCTCTCGCTCCATTGCGACGTCGAGGTGGTCGAGGACGACTTCGACTTCGACCAGGTTTGCGACGCCGTCCAGCCGGATTTCGTGCTCTTTGAAATGGTCAGCTGGCCTCGTCCCCAACCGCTCGACATCGCCAATGCCGGCGCACATCCGAACATCCCGCGAGCAGCGCTCCTGAACGGCGATCCGCACGAGCCGATGCGCCCGCTCTTCTACCAGATGCTCGATCGCCATCGTGTGCAGACGATCTTCGGCTACGGCCTTCATCACCACCAGCACATGCCCGAACTTGCCGGGGTCGACTGCTTCTCCGTATCGATCTTCGTCGATGGTGCCGTTTTCCGCGACTACGGGCTCGACCAGATCGTTCCGGTCAGCGTGTTCGGCGGCCACATGGCGCCGAGCTTTTATCCGTGGCGCACGCAGCTCGTGGCGGAAATCCAGCATGTGTTCCCGACGCTGGTCTACCCCCATCCGGGCTATCGCAAGGACCAGGGGAAAGCCTTCGCGGCCGCCGGGGTCGATTACGCCCGCCTTCTCAACCAGAGCCAGTTCTCCGCAGCCGACACGACGCGCCTTGATTACGTCGTGCGCAAGCACCTCGAAATTCCCGGAGCCGGAAGCGTCCTGGTGGCGCCGGCTTCGCCGGCCCTCCAGGATTACGGCTTCATCGATATGGAGAACTGCATCCTCGGATCCCCGGGCGAGATCTGCGACAAGATCGAGGCGGTGTCCCGCGATCCGGCGCTCCATGATGCGATCCGGCAGAACGGTTTCGATCTCGTTCATTCGCGCTACACGCGTGAAAACTGGACCTATGTCACCGACTGGTTCGAGTGTCGCGAGGCTTGCGGCGCCGGGCAGGTCGCCCGCCAGCGTGCTCCCTTAGGTCGCTTCGATGCCGTGGCGGCGTCCTCGGCCGGGCCAGCAGTCGGCGGCGTCATCCGGGCCTCACCCATGTCGGCCGTGTTGCGCCGGGCGCGCGACGCCATCCTCACGGGCCGGGGCCTCGATGAGGCCCATGCGGCCCTGCGGGAGGTTTCCACCTGGTCGCCCAACATCGGCGAGCCCGCCTTTCTCCTCGGCATCGTGGCCTTGTTACGAGCCGATCCCATCAACGCCGCCATGGCGATCGCGAAGCGGGCGGAGGACTTGCGCAGGATCGACCTCCTCCTGGCGCGACTCGATCCTTGCGAACTGGCCTGGCTCCTGCTGATCGCCCATCTGATCGGCCACGCCTCGCTGGCCGAGGCCATGCACGCGCAGGCCAAGGTTACGCGCCACCTCGCCTTGCGGCGCGTGCTGTGGCTGCTCGATGAGACTCGTCCTTACGGTCACCACCTCGAAGCACGGATGGCGGGCGACCAGCTCTCCGTCCATTGGCTCGGACAGGAAAGCTTCGACGCATGGTGTGATTGCACGGAGCGCGTGCTCGACGCCAACGGCGCGAGCGACCGCGGAGCCTTGATGCGCCGACGCCTTCGGCGCGAACGTCCCGTAGCTGAAGGGAGCCTGCTCATCGCTTGAACGGCGGTTCCGCCGCTCGACCATCGTCAGCGAAGTTTAGTCTCGACGCCGGACCGCCCATCGAAGTCAGCGTTTGTTAACGGTTCGACTTCATCATCATCTCGCAACCGCTAGTCTGATTTGACAGCCAAGCATTCGCGCTGCCGGGAACAGATCACCTGTTTCCTGCCGGTCTCGAGACCTTCCAGGCCCTGGTCCCTGGCGCAGGTCGAGCGAGGTCTGCACAGCCCGACGGTTCTCCAAGCATCGCCACGGCGTCTTGCCGATCCCGGACCGACCGGGCTCGCGGGCAACCCATGGCCTCTACGAATCCGGGGCCGAGAAGCCCGGCGACATCGCGTCGCTGCAATCCTCGGGCCTGGAATTGCCGACCGCAGACGCGCAGCCCCTTTGCCGAAGAGCCTCGCCCGAGGCGGAGAACTTTCTATGACCTCGATCATTTCACGTCTCTCGGTTCAGCAGATCGCAGCCCTTTCGACGACGACGGTCGCAGGCCTCGGCACGGCCGATATCGCGGCATTGAGCAGCTCGAAGGCCGCGGTCCTCAGCGCCTCGCAGCTCAACGCCCTGACGGCCACGAACCTTCAAGCGCTTGCTCCGACGCAGATCACATCGCTGGCGGTGAGATCGGTCAGCGGGCTGACGCTCTCGCAGATCGTGCTGTTCTCGGCGAGCGAGATCGGCAACCTGACCACGGCACAGGTTGCCGGATTGACCACGTCCGAAGTCGGGGCTTTGACTCAAACCCAGGTCACCGGCCTCACGTCGACCCAGGTGGGATCCCTGACGGTCGCCGAGGTCAATGCCCTCCACACCGCCGACCTGCAGGCCCAGATCGCCAACGTCACCACGGCCCAGATCGCCGGCCTCACCACCACCAAGCTCAACGCCCTCGACACCACCATCTTGGGCGGCCTCACGACCGGCCAGACCCGTGCCTTGACGGCAGCCCAGCTCAACGCCCTGACGGCGACCAACATCGACGCCCTCAACCTCGCCAATGTCTCCGCCGCCCAGCTCGCCGCCCTCTCGGTCACCGCCGTCGGCAACCTCACCGCCACCCAGGTCACCGGCCTCACGTCGACCCAGGTGGGATCCCTGACGGTCGCCGAGGTCAATGCCCTCCACACCGCCGACCTGCAGGCCCAGATCGCCAACGTCACCACGGCCCAGATCGCCGGCCTCACCACCACCAAGCTCAACGCCCTCGACACCACCACCCTCGGCGGCCTCACGGCCACCCAGGTGGGTGCCCTGAGCCAGTCCGACATTGCGAGCCTGACGACGACCAGCTTCTCCGCCCTGACGGCCACCACTGGAATAGGAGCCATCAGCACCCGGGCTATCGCGGGCATCAGCGCAGCCGACATCACGGCGCTGAGCACCACGCAGGGCAATGCCTTCACGGACGCGCAGATCACCGCCATGACGTCGGGTGAGATCAACGCCCTGACGGCGCTGCTGAGTTCATAAGCCCAGGGCGCCGCGAGCCGGGGCGGCAGGGATCGCGAGGGTTGGCAGGGCTCCGGTCCGGTGCCATAAGGCCCCTCGACCAATGCCCTGGACTCCCGAATGCTTCTTCCCCCCGGGGCGCCCGACGCCGCGACATCCCTCCTCGACGAGACGCTCGGCAAAGTAACCGGGGGGGTGCTTCCCGCGACCGAACTCTTCCTGGCCGCGGAGAGGCTGAAGGCCCTCGGCCAACTGGGCCTGATGACGGAGCTCTACAAGACCTGGATCGCCTACAACGCCGCCGATCCCCTGCTCTTCGCGGTCTATTTCAACTACAGCGTCGCGCTCAGGGACGACGGTGATCCGCTCAGCGCCATCAACGCCATGCGCGAGACAATCCGGCTGAAGCCGGATTTCTATCCGCCCTACATCAACCTCGGTCGCGTCCTCGAGGACAGCCAGCAGCTGACCGCCGCCATCGCGGTGTGGACGGAGGCGGTGAACCGCCTTTCAGGGATCAGCGGCGAGACGCTGGCGCACCGCAACACGGCGCTTCAGCAGATCGGCCGGGTGCTGGAGGGCGTAGGAGACCTGGCCGGCGCCGAGAACGCCTTGAAACAAAGCCTGGACCTCGATCCAAAGCAGGGCGAGGTGGTGCAGCATTGGGTGTCGTTGCGTCAGAGCCAATGCAAATGGCCGGTGGTCGAACCCTGGGACCGCGCGTCCCGCGACGACCTCCTCTCCGGCATCGCCCCGCTCTCGCTGGCCAACCTTGCGGACGACCCGATTTTCCAGCTTGCCAAGGCCTGCCTTTACAGCCGCGAGCTGGTGGGCGTCCCGGCGTTCGCCCGGCGCAAGCCGGCGGTTCGGCCAGCGGCGCCCCTGTCGGGACGTAAGCTTCGCATCGGCTATGTGTCGTCGGATCTCCGCGAGCATGCCGTCGGCTTCGGCATGACGGATGTCATGGAGATGCACGACCGCGAAGCCTTCGAGATCTTCGCCTACTACTGCGGGATTCCGCGCGCGGACCCGACTCAGCTGCGCATTCGATCCGCTGTCGACCATTGGACCGACATCACCGGGCTCGACGACGACGCGGCTGCGCAGAAGATAGCCGACGACGAGATCGACATCCTTGTCGACCTCAACGGCTATACGAAATCGGCCTGCACAAAGGTCTTCGCCTTGCGCCCTGCGCCGATCTCGGTGAACTGGTTCGGCTTTCCCGGCACGATGGGTAGCCCCTACCACCACTACATCATCGCCGACCCCTACATCATCCCGGCGGATCACGAGCTGTATTACTCGGAAACCGCCCTGCACCTGTCGTGTTACCAGCCGAACGACCGCAGGCGGGTCGTTTCCGCGCACAGACCCTCGCGCTCCGACCAGAAGCTCCCCGAGGACGCGATGGTCTATTGCTGCCTCAACGGCATGCAGAAGCTGACCGCGGCCACCTTCGCGGGGTGGATGACCATTCTTTCCGCGGTGCCGGGCAGCGTCCTCTGGCTGCTGACCGGCGGGACGGACACCGATGCGCGCATGCGCCAACGTGCCCGCGAAGCGGGGATCGAACCCGGGCGGCTCATCTTCGCGGAGAAGATGCATAACGCCGACCACTTGGCCCGCTATCCTGTCGCGGACCTGTTTCTCGATACCTTTCCCTATGGGGCGCATACGACGGCGGCGGATTCGCTCTGGATGGGTGTGCCGATCCTCACCCTGTCCGGACGCAGCTTCGCCTCGCGGGTCTGCGGCAGCCTGCTCACCGCGGCGGGTCTGGCGGACATGATCTGCGACACGCGGCAAGCCTATGTTACGCGTGCCATCGAACTGGGACGCGATCGCGAGATGCTCGACGCGGTGAAGCGGCGCCTCGCTGCGCAACGCGACACCTGCGTTCTCTTCGACACGCCGAAGCTGGTTCGCGAACTCGAAGCCCTGTATCGGCGCATGTGGCAAGACCTCGAGCAAGGCCGAAGGCCGGTGCCCAACCTCGACAACCTCGCGGCCTACCATGACGTCGCACTCGACCTTGGGGGCGCGGCCATGGAACTTATGAGCCGCGACGCCTACCACGCGGCCTACCGGGACAAGCTTGCGGAAGCGCACGACTTCTCGCCCCTTCGGGCGGACCCGCGTCTGTGGCAGGCCGTATCGTGATCCGACCGCGTTCCGACCCGGTCCCGGTCATCACCTACGCGATCGGCGACATCCACGGCCGCCTCGACCTCCTCAGGGCCTTGCTGAGCCAGATCGAGGAGGATGCCGCCGCGCGGGGTGCGAAGGCAAAGATCGTCTTCACCGGCGACTATCTCGATCGCGGCCTAGAATCGCACGGCGTCGTAGAACGTCTCCTGGCGGGACCCAGCCGGCCTCAGGACAGCTTCGTCTGCCTCAAGGGCAATCACGACGACCTGTTCAGCAAGGCGGTCGTCGGGGGGCACGACATCCCGGACTGGGCGGCGGAGTTGCACCGGCACACGTTGGTCAGCTATGGGGCCGGCGAGCGCGGTCCCGGGA
>CAXSEU010000120.1:7564-9143 GCA_964236485.1 uncultured Lichenihabitans sp.
CGTCGGCACGCGGCCTTTCTGGCGAGCCTGCCGCTCACCCATGACGACGGAACCAACCTCTTCGTTCATGCCGGCATCCGGCCCGGCGTCCCGCTCGACCAGCAGACCGAACACGACCTTCTGTGGATAAGGGAGGAATTCCTCACCCACGAGTCGCCCCTGCCCCGGCGGGTCGTTCATGGTCACACGATCGTCGGCGACAGGCCCGTGGTTACGCGGAACCGGGTGTCGATCGACACCGGTGCCTACCGGTCCGGCATCCTGACGTCGGCGGTGTTCGACCGGGATGGCCTGCGTTTCCTGCAGGCCGTCGGCGCACCCGACCGCGCCGCGATCGTTCGCGAACTCCTGCTATCCGTCCTCATCCATGGCGGGACCCTCTCCCTCGAGGCGGATGCGGCCTCCGAGGAATTCCTCGCCGGGCGGATCGAAATGGACGAGTTCGAATGCCGGACCCGCCGCGCCGCCCGCTGATCCGGGGCGGTGGCGGCGTGCCGCCGATTTCGCGGTCGGGTCAGACCGGCGGTCCGACCGGTCAGGCTGCCGGCTTGAGCAGCACCTTGATGGAGTCGAGCGAAGCCGCGACCTTGATGGCGGTGTCCCATTGCTCGAGCGGGTACTCGTTGGTGACGATCCCCTTGGATGTGACGAGCCCGCGCTGCAGGAGATCGATGGCGATGGGATAGCAGTAGGGGCCGAGGTGGGCGCCGCGTATGTCGAGCTCCTTGCGATCTCCGATGATCGACCAGTCGGCCGACGTTTCCTTGCCGAACACCGAGAACTCGACGAAGCGGCCAAGCCTGCGGATGAGGTCGAGGCCCTGCGTCACCCCGATGGGAGCGCCGGTCGCCTCGATATAGACGTCGCAGCCATAGCCTTCGGTCAGGCCACGCACCACGTCGCCGGCCGTCTCGTTGACCGGGTCGATCACGACGTCGGCGCCGAACTTGAGCGCAAGGTCGCGCCGTTCCGCCACGGGATCGATGACGATCAGCGTCTTCGGCGTCTTGAGATGGGCCACCTGAACCATCATCAAGCCGATTGGACCGGCGCCGGCGATCACCACCACATCGTCGAGCTGCACATCGCCGCGCTGCACCGTGTGGATGGCGCAGGAGAGCGGTTCGATGATGCCCGCATCGTCGACCGAGATGGAAGCCGGGATCCGGTGCACCCGCGAGGTCGAAGGCAGCTTCATGTACTCCGACATTCCGCCATCGGCGACGAGGCGCTGGAAACCGAAGATGTTGTGAACCTCGCACATCCAGTACTTCCCGCTTCGGCAGTAGCGGCAGCGGTCGCAGGGCACGATCTGCTCGGCGATGACGCGATCACCGGGCTTGACGCCGAAATGCTCGGCGGCGCCTTCGCCGATCTCGCTCACCTCGCCGAAGAATTCGTGGCCGGGGATCACCGGCGCCTTGACCCAGGGGTCGCCGCCCCAGAACATCTTGGCGCCGGACCAGCATTTGCAGTCCGAAGCGCAGATGCCGCAGGCCACGATCTTTATGACGAGTTCGCGCGGGCCGACGATCGGCCATTCGACCTCCTCCACCCTGTAATCCTCGGGACCGTGACA
>CAXSEU010000121.1:0-260 GCA_964236485.1 uncultured Lichenihabitans sp.
CGGTCGTGATCTTCTGCATGCCGGCCTTCGAAACCATGCGCGCGATCGGGGCGCTCCACCTCGCGCGGGACAGGCACAGGCAGCATTGGATCGGCTACTGGCCCTGGGAAACGACCGCCCTGCCCGCGTCGTGGCTGCACGTTTACGACTATGTCGACGAAGTCTGGGCATCGAGCCGGTTCCTCGTCGACGTCTACGCGTCCCAGACGACGAAGCCCGTCATCCACATGCCGCTCCATATTCGGGTCGAGGAGCCGGTG
>CAXSEU010000121.1:270-3845 GCA_964236485.1 uncultured Lichenihabitans sp.
AGCGTGGTGCCCGAGGATGTGAAGTCGATCTTCGGGGGAAGGTTCTCGTTCCTCAGCATCTTCGATTTCAACTCCCGTATCGAGCGCAAGAATCCGCTCGGCTCCATCGCGGCCTTTCGCCAGGCCTTCCCGCCCTCGGTCGGCGACGTGCAGCTCGTGCTCAAGACCCTGCACGGCAACCATCGGCCAAAAGACCTCGAACGGATCATCGCGGCGGCGGGCGGCGATCCACGTATCGTGGTCATCGACGGGGCTTTCCCCAAGGCGGAACTTTGCGGCCTCATCACCCTTGCGGACGTTTATCTGTCGCTGCATCGCTCCGAGGGCTTCGGGCGTCCCCTCGCCGAAGCCATGCTGCTCGAAACGCCGGTGATCGCCACCGGCTGGTCGGGCTCGGCCGATTTTCTGTCCGCCCAGACGGGCTTCCCGGTGCGCTCGGCGCTTCGACCCGTCCGGCCCGGGGAATATGCCTTCGCGGCCGGCGATTGGGCGGAGCCCGACATCGACCATGCGGCCGCCTGTATGCGCCAGGTCCGTGCGCGACCCGACCTTGCCGCAGGGCTGATCGCCGCGGCGAAACACGCGGTCGAGCGCACGTTCGGCCGCAGGGCGATCGCCGAGCGGCTGCGCGATCGCCTGGCGATGGTCGCGCGCGGATTGTCCCGGCCGACGCCGCCGGCCCGCACGGTGGATGAGGGCGGGCCTTTGCCCTAAAGTCGATCGGCGCATCGCGACAGGAGCACGGAGGTTGGAGGAATCCACGCAAGCACGGACATTCACCGAGGTCGAGGCCGAGAACATCCGCCTCGTCATCTGGGATCTCGACGACACGTTCTGGACGGGGACGCTGAGCGAGGCACCCGTGACCTGGATCGCCTCCAACGGCGCCCTCGTGATCGAGCTTGCCCGGCGGGGCATCGTGAGCTCGATCTGCTCCAAGAACGATCTCGAGGCGGCGCGGGCGGTGCTCGAAGCGGAGGGCCTGTGGGACCACTTCGTCTTCCCCAGCATCGACTACGATCCCAAGGGCCCGCGCATCAAGGCACTGGTGGAGGCTGTCCAGCTGCGACCCGAAACCGTGCTCTTCATCGATGACAACCCTTCGAACCTCGAGGAGGCGCGCCATTGCGTCCCCGGCCTTCAGGTCGCCCGACACCTCGACATTCCGGGCCTCGACGCGGATCCACGCCTCGAGGGCCGGCCGGATCCAGATCTCGTCCGCCTCGGCCAGTATCGATCCCTGCAGCGGCGCCGGACGGACGCCGCGAGCCGGGGGGGCGACGTCGCCGATTTCCTGCGCGCCAGCGATATCCGGGTGTCGATCGAACACGATGTGCTTAGCCACGCCGATCGCGCGATCGAGCTGATCAACCGTACCAACCAGCTCAACTTCACCAAGAACCGGCTGCCGGAGGACACCGCCGCCGCGCGGGAGGACCTCGCGACCCTGCTCGGTCAGCACGACGTTCAGGCTGCTTTATTGCGCGTCACCGATCGCTACGGCGATCATGGCTTTGCCGGGCTCTATGTCGTCAATTCGAGCCAGCGGCGCCTCGACCACTTCTGCTTCTCCTGCCGCATCCTCGGAATGGGCGTCGAGACCTGGCTCTACCGCAAGCTCGGCCGCCCCCGCCTCGAGGTGACGGGACCCGTCCTGTCGGATCCCGTCGCGGACGATCGGACCATCGACTGGATCGCGCTCGCGGACAAGGCCGCCCCTGCCGGCGCCGCTTCAGGACACCCCAGGACCTTCGACCGCGTCGCGGCGCGCGGCGGCTGCGACATGGCGACGCTGTCGCACTATTTTGGTCTCGCGGCGGACGACGTCGTCGGCGAGTTCAACGTCGGCCGTTTCGGCTTCGACGCACGCGTCGACCACTCCGTCTTCCTGCGCTACGCCGTCGAGGGCTTTGCGCCCGAGTGGGTGCCCGAAGTCGAGAAGCTCGGCTACCGGGCCGAGGATTTCCGCAGCGCCTATGCCGAACCGGCCGACGGCAAGACCCTATGGCTGCTGAGCTTCTGGATCGACAGCATCTACGCGCTCTATCGCCACAGGCGGTTCGGCTTCGTGGTGCCCTTCGCGCGCCCGGGCGAAGCCGACCACGGCCGCGACGCGAGGCTCGCCGCGGTCGAGGATCTGCCCCCGCATCACCGCGCCGACGGCGTGGCCGCGGCGCTACGGACCCTCCAGGCGGATTACGATTACCTCGGGTTGATCGACGAAGACGGCTTCAAGGACAACCTCCGCCGCATCCTCTCGGCGGCACCGCGGTCCTGCACGGTGGTGATGCTGAAGCGAACCGCCTTCGTCGAAACTCCGGAGGGCGAGCGCCACGTCTCCGCCGCCGCACAGAACCTCAATCGCTGGCTCGATGACCTCGTGGGCGAATATCCGCAGGTCCGGATCGCCGACATCGGCGATTTCATCCGGCCCGGTGAGGCGTCGGAATGGCTGCATTTCGACCGCATGGTCTACCATCGCCTGTTCGAGGGCGTGATGGCCCTGCTGTCGAATGCCGGCCCGGGCCGGGGGAGCGAGGGAAGGTGATGAGAACGGTGGTGGTCTTCGGGGATTCGAACAGCTACGGCACCCCGGCCATGCGGAGGATGGGCGAATGGGGGCGGTTCGGGCCCAACGAGCGATGGCCCGGTGTGGCGCGGAGCGCTGGGGGAAGATTGGACGCTGATCGAGGAGGCGCTGCCCGGCCGCACCACGGTGCACGACGACCCGATCGAGGGATCCCACAAGAATGGCCTCAAGGCCCTGCCGATCGTGCTCGAAAGCCATCGGCCCATCGATCTCGTGGTCATCAGCCTCGGCACCAACGATCTCAAGACCCGCTTCAGCGTCACCCCGGCCGACATCGCCAACGCCGTGGGGGTCTTGATCGACACCGTCAAGGTCAGCGTCGCCGGTCCGGGCGCGAGGCCTCCGGCCGTGCTCGTCATCTCGCCGCCTGTCATCGCCGAGGCCGGTGTCCTGGCCGACATGTTCCGGGGCGGATTGGGGAAATCCGAGCTGCTGGGGCGCCCGATGGGCGAAGTGGCGCGTGGCCGCGGCGTTGCGTTCCTGGACGCCGCCGGCCTCATCACCTCGGACCCGGTGGACGGCATCCATCTCGATGCCGGCAGTCACGCGATCCTGGGCCGCGCCGTCGCCGAAGAGGTCACGCGGATGTTCGCGCAGGCGTAAAGCAGGTGGGCACGTTCACAGGCCCGGCGAGACAGCCTGGCGTGTTCGGGGTACGGACGCGACGGAACCGTTCAGTTGAATTCGAATGTCCCGTTTTCTACTGACTTCACGTCACCGCCCGTTCCTGGAACGTTCGACACCCTGAGCGCGATCGCGCACGAGATCAGCGAGGTCATGGGGCGCAACGGCGCGTGTGGGGGAATACCGGCCCGAATGGCAGACGAATCTTCGGACCTATGGATTTGTTCCGAGTTACAGCGCCCGGGGTGTTCAATGTCTATGTCGGCCCGGCGAATTATTCGCTCGATGGCAACAATCTCCAACAACCGTTCAATAATCCATCGCAACAGTCTGGGGATCCAGGCGACTGGAATCTCCCAAG
>CAXSEU010000121.1:3855-6936 GCA_964236485.1 uncultured Lichenihabitans sp.
TGTTACGGGAACTTCGCATCAGGCGTACGGGGCGTGTTCACTCCCACGGATTACGTTGCGCTGAGGGGAATTGGTTATACGGGCGTGGCGGCGCGGGCGCCGATCTTCCACATCTAGTCTGCGGGAGGCTGGAGTCGACCCCCAGGTCATTCACCTCCTGAAAGGAACAACGGTTGCGGGGTCGAGGAGAACGAACCGCACGGTCAGGGGTGAGAACGCAGGCAGTCGGAGATCGAGCTCGGAACGACCAGTCTTCACCAAGATAGCAGCCGACAGGTCTTGACACTGAAAAGCAAAAGGAGGCCACAATGTCAATTCTCCTTACGTGTACAACGCGTTGGGGTTCTACCTCGGCTGCGCGGCAACGGACGCGCCTTGGCGGGCGGGGGCGACAGACCTATAAACGCGGCGGCATGCTCCCTATTTGCAGAACCTGAGGCCGGCTTTGAACCGGCTGGAGGACGGAATGTTCATCGAAACCGAAACCACCCCCAACCCCGCGACCTTGAAGTTCCTGCCAGGCCGCACCGTGATGCCGGATGGCACGCTCGACATCCGCGATCCAGCCGGGGCGTCGAGATCCCCCCTGGCGCGCGCCCTGTTCACCGTCGAGGGCGTCACCGGCGTCTTCTTCGGCTCGGACTTCGTGTCGGTGACGAAGTCCGGCGGCGACTGGGCGCATCTCAAGCCCGCCATCCTCGGCGCCATCATGGAACATTTCATGTCGGGGCAGCCCCTCATCGAGGGCGAGCACGAGGTTCTGGCGCATGGCGCGGACGGCGACGAGTTCTTCGACGAGTCCGACACCGACACGGTCGACACGATCAAGGACCTCCTCGAGACGCGGGTCCGCCCGGCCGTGGCCGGGGACGGTGGCGACATCACGTTCAAGGGCTTCAAGGACGGCACCGTCTATCTCGCCATGAAGGGCGCCTGCGCGGGCTGCCCCTCCTCCACGGCAACGCTGAAGCAGGGGATCCAGAACCTGCTGACGCATTTCGTGCCGGAAGTTCACGCCGTCGAACAAGTCTGATACGAAGCCTCGCGGCTCGGCATCGGCCCGCCGCGGGGACGGCGTGACGTGGGGACGGGGACGGCGTGATCCTGGCGATCGACACGGCTTTGGCGGCCGCATCGGCCTGCCTCCTCGTACCCGGCGAGACGCGTCCCTTCGCGGCCGAAACCCTTCTCATGCGGCATGGGCAAGCCGAGGCCCTGTTTCCGCTGCTCGACCGCGTGGTCTCGCGAACCGGTGGGGGATTCGGCGATGTCACCCGGGTCGCGGTAACGATCGGTCCCGGGTCGTTCACGGGGATCCGGATCGGCGTGGCGGCGGCTCGCGCCATCGGCCTCGCCCGCAAGATTCCCGTCGTCGGCGTCTCGACGCTGTCGGCGCTCGCGGCGCCCGCCATCGCGGCCCGCGTCAGGCCGCCGATCATCGCCGCCGTCGACGCGCGGCACGGCAATGTCTACGTGCAGAGTTTCGGCGCCTCCGGCGAAACGCTGTTCGGACCGGCGCTGCTGCCCGCGGCCGACGCCGCCCGTGCACTGGGGGGTGGACCGCTCCGGCTCGCCGGCTCGGGGGGCCGCCTCATCGCGGCCGCCGCGGCGTCCCTCGGCATCGCCACGGAGGTCGAGAACGACGCCCTGGTGCCGGATATCGCCTTCGTGGCCCGCCTCGGCGCCTTGGCCGATGTCGGCCGTGCCCTCCCCCGCCCGCTCTACCTCAAGGCGCCGGACGCCACGCCGCCCGCCGCGACCTCGCTGCTGCGCGGTCCCTGATGGTGGCGATCTTCGGCCGGGCCAAGACCTTCCACGTCCAGCCGCTGGTGCATGAGTTCGCGGAGGCTTGCGCCCGCCTGCACGAGGCCTCCTTCCCCCATGCCTGGGGCGTGCCGGAGTTCGAGCGGATGATCGGGGACGCCCAGTGCCTCGGCGATGGCGCGGTCGAGTCCCAGCCGCGCCGCCTCATCGGCTATGCCGTGTCGCGGCGTGTGCTCGACGAGGCGGAGATCTTGACGGTGGCGGTCGACCCGGCGCTCCGCGGCCGTGGCATCGGCCGCAAGATCCTCCGCGTTCATCTTCCCCGCTTGGGCCGCCACGGCGTCGGAGCCGTGTTCCTCGAGGTCGGCGAGACCAACGGACTGGCGCTTCGTCTCTACTCGAGCCTGGGTTTCGAGGAGATCGGCCGCCGCCAAGGCTACTACCGCACGCCGGCGGGTGGCGCCGTCACGGCCATCGTCATGCGGTACGCGATGCAATAGAGCGGCACCCCCGCCCGCGTGCCGTCGCAGGTTTTTGTTCGTCTTGTCGTGGAAACCTCGTAAGATGGTGCGAATAGGCCGGTGGGTGGCCATAGCGCGGGACCATGACGGATCAGATCTCTCGACAGACGCTTATCGCTTCGCCGGATCGTGCGGAGCACGGCGGTCCCGGCCAGAATGGCTTGAAGCTGTTCATCAAATCCTTCGGTTGCCAGATGAACGCCTATGACGCGGCCCGGATGACCGACATCCTGACGCCCGAAGGCTTCGTCGAGACGGCCGAGATCGAGGAGGCGGACCTCGTCATCCTCAACACCTGTCACATCCGCGAGCGCGCCGCCGAGAAGATTTATTCCGAACTTGGCAAGATCCGCGAGATGAAGCTGGCCGATCCCCGGCGCGGCATGACGCTGGCGGTCGCGGGCTGCGTCGCCCAGGCCGAGGGTGGCGAGATCGTTCGCCGGCAGAAGGCCGTCGATCTCGTGGTGGGCCCGCAGAGCTATCACCGCCTTCCCGATCTCGTGCGGCGCGCCCGTGCTGGCGCCAAGGTCGTGGACACCGACTTTCCCCTCGAGAGCAAGTTCGACCATCTGGTGGAGCCCACTCCGGGGAAGATACGCGCGCGGGGCATCAGCGCCTTCGTGACCGTGCAGGAGGGCTGCGACAAGTTCTGCAGCTTCTGCGTCGTCCCCTATACGCGCGGTGCCGAGACGTCGCGCCCCCCGCGGGCGATCATCGACGAGGTGTCCACCCTCGTCCGCGGAGGCGTGCGCGAGGTGACGCTGCTCGGTCAGAACGTCAACGCCTACCACGGTGT
>CAXSEU010000121.1:6946-9116 GCA_964236485.1 uncultured Lichenihabitans sp.
GGCTCGCCGAGATCCCGGGCCTCCTGCGTATCCGCTACACCACCAGCCATCCCAACGACATGGACGACGACCTCCTCGCCGTTCACGCGGCCCTGCCGGCGTTGATGCCTTTCCTGCACCTGCCCGTGCAGTCGGGCTCGGATCGGCTGCTCGCGGCCATGAACCGCAAACATACGGCCCGCCATTACATCGAACTCGTTGGCCGCATCCGGACCCGCCGCCCCGACATCGCCCTGTCCTCCGACTTCATCGTCGGCTATCCGGGCGAGACCGACGCGGACTTCGGCGCCACGCTGGATCTCGTCCAGGAGATCGGATACGCCGCGACCTTCTCGTTCAAATACTCGCCCAGGCCCGGCACGCCGAGCGCCACGCTGCCACAGGTGGACGAGGACGTGAAGCGGGAGCGCCTGTCCCGTCTCCAAGGGGTGCTCGAGGCGCAGCGGCAGGCCTTCAATGCCGCGACGGTGGGGCGAAGCCTCGATGTCCTGTTCGAAAAACCGGGACGCCGGCCGGGTCAGATCGGCGGCCGGACGCCCTATTCCCAGCCCGTCCACATCGAAGCGGATGCCAGCCTGATCGGCACGGTCGGCGCGGTCGAGATCCTCTCCGCGGGCCCCAATTCCCTCCACGGCCGGCTCGTCGGCGCGGCAGGCCGGACCGGCACCATGGTGAACGCATGAGAGCATCGGATCGCCCGGCTCCGACGCGGCGCGCCATCCGGGATGGGTTGACGCCCGCCGCTTCGCCGCGCGTGATCGAAGCCAAGCCCGCGACCGAGGCAGCCGCACCGACCGAGATCAGCCTCGCCTTCGAGGACAACCGCCTCACCTCGCTGGTGCTGGGCCAGTACGACCAGAATATCGCGCAGCTCGAGCGGCGGCTTGGCATCCTCGCCAATGCCAACGGCAACCACATCGTGGTGCAGGGCCCGCCGGAGGCCTGCGAACACGCGCGCCGCGTCCTCGAAACCCTCTATGGGCGGGTGAAGCTCGGCCAGCCGATCAGCGTCGGCGATGTCGATGGCGCCATCGAGGAAGGCACGCTGCAGGGCACCCTGTTCCCGAAGGAAACCGAACTCGACCGCCTCGTGTTCGACGAGATTCGGACGCGCAAGCGCGGCGGCGTGAAGGCCAGGACGGCCAACCAGGACCTCTACCTCCGGGCCTTGAAGAAATACGAGCTCGTCTTCGCCGAAGGTCCGGCTGGCACCGGCAAGACCTGGCTGGCCGTGGGCCACGCCGTCTCGCTCCTCGAGCGCGGGGTCGTCGAACGGCTGATCGTCTCCCGGCCGGCCGTCGAGGCCGGCGAACGCCTCGGTTTCCTTCCAGGCGACATGCGCGAGAAGATCGACCCCTACCTGCGGCCCATCTACGACGCCCTGCATGAATTCATGGACACCCGCTCGGTCGAGCGTGGCCTCCAGACGGGCATCATCGAAGTGGCTCCCCTGGCCTTCATGCGTGGGCGGACGCTGACCAATGCCGTGGTGCTGCTGGACGAGGCACAGAACGCGACTTCGGTGCAGATGAAGATGATGCTGACGCGGCTCGGCGAAGGCTCACGCATGATCGTCAATGGCGATCCGACGCAGACCGACCTGCCCGCCGGCGTCAGGTCCGGCTTGCGGGGGGTTGTCGAAATTCTCACCGGTGTCGAAGGCATCGGCCTCGTCGTGTTCAAGGAAGGCGACGTCGTGCGGCACGACCTCGTGCGCCGCATCGTGGCGGCCTACGAGGCTGGTGCGCGTCGCAACCAGGAGGCACCGAAACCGTCCCGATGAGTGTTTCCGTCGCTCTTTCGGTCGAAAGTCCGCTCTGGTTCCCAGTGGGGACGCTCGCGGCGCTGACCGAGCAGGCCATCGCGGCCGCGGTTGCGGAGTCCGAGGCCGACTTGCCGGGGACGTACGAAGTCTCCTGCCTGTTCTGCGATGACACCGCCATTCGCTCGCTCAACGCGCAATGGCGCGGCATCGACCGGCCGACGAACGTGCTGTCCTTTCCGGCCGGCGGACCGCACGCGCAGCCGCACCGACGGCGCCGCCGGCTGCGCCCGCCGCGTCCGCGCCTCGTCCCAAGGTCACCAAGGTGCCGAAACGGGCCGAGCGGTCCCCACGCCGGGCCAAGCTGCAGGTTCGACACCACTTCAGGAAGAAAACCCGCCGGGAACG
>CAXSEU010000122.1:0-607 GCA_964236485.1 uncultured Lichenihabitans sp.
ACTATCGGCGGAGGAAAAGAAGCTCGTCGTCGGCAGCGCCGTCACGGTCTGCTTGCCGGCGTTGATCAGGTCCGCGTCCTCCTCGCCTTCGTAGGGGAAAGGACCCATCCCCAGCATGCCGTTCTCGCTCTGCAGCTGAACCTCCATCCCCTCGGGAATGAAATTCGAGACCAGCGTCGGGATGCCGATCCCGAGGTTGACGTAAAAACCGTCTCGCAGTTCGCGGGCGGCGCGCGCCGCCATCTGGTCCCGTGTCCAAGCCATCAGACGGTCTCCCGGTTGGTCGTGCCTTGGGCAGCCTGTCTCTTGCGCGTCGTGCGCTGCTCGATCTTCTTGTCCGGATTGGGCAGATGCACGAGCCGCTGCACGTAGATGCCGGGGGTCACGATCTCGTCGGGGTCGATCTCCCCCGGCTCCACCAGATGCTCGACTTCGGCGATGGTCAGCCTCGCCGCCGTCGCCATCATGGGGTTGAAGTTGCGCGCGGTCTTTCGATAGACGAGGTTGCCTTCGGTGTCGCCCTTCCACGCGTGGACCAGCGCGACGTCGGCGAAAAGGCCGCGCTCCATGATGTAGGTCTCGCCGTCGAATTCGCGCACTTCCTTGC
>CAXSEU010000122.1:617-1006 GCA_964236485.1 uncultured Lichenihabitans sp.
CGCCCGTCTTGGTGAAGAACGCCGGGATGCCGGCCCCGCCGGCGCGGATGCGTTCGGCCAGCGTGCCCTGCGGGGCGAACTCGATCTGAAGGTCGCCGCCGAGGTAGAGGCTGGCGAAAAGCTTGTTCTCGCCGACGTAGGAGGAGATCATCTTGGAGATCTGCCGCGTTTCGAGCAGCAAGCCGAGCCCCACCCCATCGACGCCGGCGTTGTTGGAGATGCAGGTGAGACCCCGGGCGCCGCTGTCGCGCACCGCCTCGATCAGGCTCGAGGGAATGCCGCAAAGACCGAAGCCCCCCGACATGATCGTCATGCCGTCCTTGATCTGGCCCGCCAGGGCCGCCCTGGCGTCGGGATGAACTTTTCTCATGGCTGCCCCAGGTGGTGAC
>CAXSEU010000122.1:1016-9096 GCA_964236485.1 uncultured Lichenihabitans sp.
TGACCGCCATTCCGTAGCCGGAGCGGGAACCCCGCGCGAGACCTTTTTTGCGGCCCGGGGCCCAAAGCCGCTGGCGATCAGCCCGCGCCGCCGTGCCGCACGGTCTCGCGCCAAGCGGTATATATCCCGCTGGCCGCGATGATGGCCGCACCGCAGAACATGGCCGGTCCCGGTATGGTCCCGAAAGCCGCGTAGCCGAAGAGTGCCGCCCAGAGGAGTTGAGAATAGCTGAAGGGCTGCAGCATCGAGGCCGGCGCGTTGCGATAGGCGAAGACCTGCATCAAGCTCGCCAGCGTGGCGAAAAAGCCGATGAACCCGCCGATCGCGACCTGCTGCCAGGTGGGCGTCTGCCATTGGAAGGCCACGAGCACCGACAGTGCCGCAAAGCCGATGATGGCCGAGTAGAACAGCGTCGTGTCCGGGCGCTCGTCCTTGGCCATGCGGGTCGCCACGGTCGAGGCCGCCCCGGCGAAGCTGCCGCAGAGCGGGATCAGCGAGGCCAGCTGGAAGGTGCCTGACCCCGGCCGCACGATGACCGCGACCCCGATGAGGCCGACGATCGCGGCGATCCAGCGGCGTGTGCCCACTCTCTCGCCGAGGAACAGGAACGCCATGGCGGTGACGAGGACGGGTGCGAGAAAGCCGATGGCGGTGGTTTCCGCGACGGGAAGATAGCCGAAGGAGAGGATCGCGAAGCCGGTCGAAAACGCACTCGCGAGCGCGCGCCCGAACTGGAGCTTGGGCCGCTCGGTCACCAGCATGCTTCGGCCGCGCAGCAGCGCGGGTGCCGTCATGACGACGAAGACGAAATAGCGCAGCCAGGCGACCTCGACCGGCGGCAGACTGCCGGTCAGCACCTTGGCGGCGGTGTCGGAGACCGGGAACAGCGCCGTGCACGCCAGCAATGCCACGATCCCGACCAGCGTTCGCTCGGAACGGATGGCGGGTTTGGCGGGCGATGCGGGCACGAGGGCGAGGTGGCGACCGGGGCGCACCGAACGCTGGGAGGCACTCGATTGGCTCGCTGCCGCTGCCTCGGCCCTCACCGGGGCGGCGCCGCGCGGGCGCCGGGATGTTGTGTGCACGGCGAAAGCCACGGCAAACCTCTGGAACCGCGAAAGATGGACTTTGGATACGCGGCATGTTGTTAAGATCCCTTAAGCTTTGCCTCGAGCATCGCAGCGATGCGCCGTCCGCATGGCCCAGGTCCGAGTCTGCCGGCGCTCGTCGACGCGTCGCACCGTCCAATCGCTCTCCCTCGCGGATGTCAGATGTCCACTGGAACGCAGGATTTCGTCGGCGACCCGCGCAACGAGGACGTGCTCGTCTCGGTCAACGGGGAGTTGGTGCACAGGGACGCCGCCTCCGTTTCGGTGTTCGATTCGGGCTTCGTGCTCGGCGATGGCGTCTGGGAGGGACTGAGACTCGTCGACGGCCGCATCGCTTTCCTCGACGCCCATCTCGATCGCCTCTTCGAAGGCGCCAAGATGCTCATGATCGACATCGGCTTGTCGCGCGAGGACCTCGTTGCGCGGTTGCACGCCTGCCTCACCCGAAACGGCATGGACGACGGTGTGCACATCCGGGTGATGGTGACGCGCGGGAAGAAAAAGTCTCCTTACCAGGACCCGCGCCTGACCGTCGGGTCAGCGACCGTCGTGATCGTGCCCGAGTGGAAGCTGCCGCGGCCGGAAGTGCTCGAGCGGGGGGTCAGCCTGTTCACGGTCCATGTGCGCAGGACCGGCCCCGCAGACCAGGATCCGCGGCTGAACAGCCATTCGAAGCTCAACGACGTCCTGGCCTGTATCCAGGCCATGAACGCGGGCGCCGACGAAGCCTTGATGCTCGACGACCGCGGCTTCGTGGCCACCTGCAATTCCACCCATTTCTTCATCGTGCGCAAGGGCGAGCTGTGGACATCGGCGGGAGGCTTCTGCCTGCGGGGCATCACGCGCGACGCCGTTCTGAGGGCGACACGGCGTGCCGGCATCCCGGCACTGGAAAAGGACTTCTCCCTCTTCGACGTCTACGGCGCGGACGAAGCCTTCATCACCGGCACCTTCGCGGGGCTCACGCCGGTGGCGAGCGTCGATGGCCGCATCCTGCCGAAGCACGGCATCGCCCATGATGCCTCCGGGCCTCTCACCCGAAGGCTGCGAGAGTGCTATCTCGCGCTCCGGGACGAGGAAGCGGGGCGGCTTCAGCCGTGACGCCGGTCAGGATCGCGATGTGGTCGGGGCCGCGCAACATCTCCACCGCCATGATGCGCGCCTTCGAGAACCGCCCCGATGCGTCGGTCAGCGACGAGCCGTTCTACGCCGCCTACCTCAAGGACACCGGACGCGACCATCCGATGCGTGAGGCGATCCTGTCGGCGCAGTCCCAGGACCCGGCCGAGGTGGCGGCGGCCATGACCGGGCCGGTGCCGCGCGGGCGCGCGGTCTGGTACCAGAAGCACATGACGCACCACATGCGGCCCGGTTTCGGCCGCGACTGGATCGATCGGATGTGCAACGCCTTGCTGATCCGGCCGCCCGAAGCGGTCATCGCCTCCTACGTCGAGAAGCGCGGCGAAGTGACACTCGAGGAGATCGGCTTGCCGCAGCAGGTCGAGATCTTCGACCGTGTCGCCGATCGGCTGGGCCGCGCCCCGCCCGTGATCGAAGCCGGCGATGTGCTGGCGGATCCGCGTGGCACCCTCACACGGTTGTGCGGTGCCTGTGGTATCCGGTTCGACGAGGCGATGATGTCCTGGCCGGCCGGACGTCGTGACACCGACGGCGTCTGGGCGCCGGCCTGGTACGATGCGGTGGAACGCTCGACGGGCTTCGCTGCAGCCCGCGCGCCGACGACGATCCGGGATTTACCGCGGGAGTTGCGGCGCATCGCGGAGGCCGGACGGCCGCTCTACGACCGTCTGGCCCCCTACAGGATCTGACGGCTCCGGCTTGCGGCCACGTGTCGGCGGCCGCGGGACTCCTGCTCGTCACGCCCGGGCGAAGCGCGCTCCGGCGGCCATTTCTCGGGACGACTCCATCAGAGCCGTGGAAGCCTTCTCCCGGCCGTCGAGATTTTCGACCGCCGCCAGATCCTCGGCCGCACCGGCCATGCGCTCCTTGGCCTCGTCGAGCTGCTCGCGCAGTTCGCCGATTGACCGGTTGAGGTTGTCTCGCCGCACGACGGCGGCGCGAGCATAGGTCGGATAGGCGAAATGGCTGATGTCGGCGATGCCGGCCCGCTGCTCCTCGATCGCAATCTCCCGATCGAGGTCATGGGACATGCGCGTGAATTCAGCGATCATTGTCTCGATCTGGGTGACGCGACGACGTCGCTCGTCGACTTGGAAACGCTTGAGGCGGATGAGGTGATCCCGCGACTTCACCATTGAAAACTCCGAGACGCGAGGGGAAGAACGCCCCCTGTAAATCGTGCCGATGATCCGCGAGACCCCGTCACCATCGCTTACGGAAGTTGCTTCTTCCTTACCCCCTGCCCTACAAAGAAACCATGTTCGGAGCGATGACGGCCGGACCGCGTAACGCGGCGTTTACCGATCTCGTTAACACTACCCTTGCCTGCATTGTGCCTGACGACGGCGGTCCGGTGCGGGAGGATTCATTCGCGGCATGGCTCGACCCGGCGAAGCCCCTTCGAGCGTCCGGCCGAGCGCGAAGCGCCGGCGCTCTTGCATCGCGTGGTTCGAGGCGGCCGGAAGGCGACGATGGGAAACGGACGAGCGATGCACGGAAGAGACACTCTGATGGTCAGCCCGTCAATTTCTGTTAACCAATTAACGCTACGGTTCATCGGAGGCTCCGGCACCAGGGTCGACTTGATCGTGGTGCCGGATCGCGCAGGTCGCGTTACAGCCAGATGGACCAGGGCAAGGGTGGGGACCTGACATGCGCGTTCTTTTGATCGAAGACGACAGCGCCACTGCACAGAGCATCGAACTGATGCTGAAGTCGGAAAACTTCAACGTCTACACGACCGACCTCGGCGAGGAGGGCATCGACCTCGGCAAGCTCTACGACTACGACATCATCCTGCTCGACCTGAACCTCCCCGACATGTCGGGTTACGAGGTGCTGAGGACCCTGCGGGTCGCCAAGGTCAAGACGCCCATCCTCATTCTCTCCGGTCTTGCGGGCATCGAGGACAAGGTCAAAGGCCTGGGCTTCGGGGCCGACGACTATCTGACCAAGCCTTTCCACAAGGATGAATTGGTCGCGCGGATCCACGCCATCGTGCGTCGTTCCAAAGGCCACGCGCAATCGGTTATCGCGACGGGCGACCTCATCGTCAATCTCGATCAGAAGACCGTCGAGGTCTCGGGGTCCCGGGTTCACCTGACCGGCAAGGAATACCAGATGCTGGAGCTGCTCTCGCTGCGGAAGGGCACCACCCTGACCAAGGAAATGTTCCTGAACCACCTCTACGGCGGGATGGACGAGCCGGAACTGAAGATCATCGACGTCTTCATCTGCAAGCTGCGCAAGAAGCTCGCCAACGCCAGCCACGGACGCAATTTCATCGAGACAGTTTGGGGGCGTGGTTATGTCCTGCGCGAACCCAACGAGGTGGACGAGCGGATCACCGCCTGAGCTTATGGCTGTCGAAGTTCGAGAACGGAGCGGCTCTGCCCGCTCCTTTTGCCTGAGAAGGGGGCGCGCCTTTGGGTGGCCGGCTCGAACATCCTGCGCAGACCTGTGCGCGTCATGGCAGGGTTCAGGCCGCCGGTCCTTGAAAGGCCAGGGCCCCCCGGCCCCATGCATTCGATGCCTGAGGATTGATGGTCTCGCCGTCGCGGCCGATGGTCCGATGTTCGATATCGATCAAACCCGCAGGCCTGTCTCGCAGAGCCTTGCCCGCTTCCGCAGGAACGTGGCCATGTCGGCCGCAAGGGTCTCCAGGGTGGAATGAACGCCATATATCCAGGTTGACTCATGGCCGGCGCCCCGCTTTCCGTTCAGCCTCCGATCGCGCCTCCGTGAGGTCGCCGCACGTCGGCCACAAGCCTGAGCACAAGGTAGTCGGCTTCGGAGGTCATCGTTCCAACGTAGCCATCGCTTCGCCTTAGCGAACGGTGCGTCTGCCGTAGCCGCCGAAGAAGAGCTCGGCGCAGCGTCCGAGGCCAGCCTGAATGCTTGGTCTGAACTGGTGCCGGTTGCAGGAATCTAACCCGCGACCTACTGATTACAAATTCGGCGCGAAGTCTTTGATATAAAACGAGTCATTGCCGATTATTGGTTCGCGGCAGCCACTTACGCGATATCATCGTCGATGTACGCTGATCCGTAAAGGTCTCCGTACGGGGCTCCAGAGAAGACGAAAATGGCTGTCATCAATCTCACCGAGGCCCGCATTCGGGACCTCGAACCCACCAGAGGCGCAAGAGCGGAGTAGATGGGACACGCCGGCGCCCGATCGCCCTTGCCAAGCCATGCGACCTCAGTTGCGGACAAAGCTAAGTACAGCCTCGACGGCGCCAGGCCGTCGCTTGTAAACACGCGTGTAAGGGTTCACGCCCGACATCGAGCGCGCAAGCCGAAATTCCTTTGAGCCGAGGAACGTTAAGCCGCTGAGCGTGGCCATCTCCGACACAATCGTTGGAAGATCATTATGCACGTCCTTGTAGTATGAATCTTGGACTACAAGGACGGCCCTCGCGCCCGGCTTCATAACGTCCATGACTCGGTCTATCGAAGAAGAAAGCTTATCGAAGTAGTCGAGGTGGGTTTTTAGGTAGTACCCGCCCGAAGCCTTAGAGGTGTGTGACCTCACCGACGTCAGGAACGTCGTGCAAGTTTCTCCCCATCGAGAACTGGGTGTGATCTCGGCGAGGGGCACCCTCGTCGAGCCTATCATCTGACGCGAGAGCTCACTCGTGGAGGTGTTGAGGAGTGGCGCGATCGCCGCGAGTTCGATCCGTGTGGCCGCCGTGTAGTCGATTCGCGTGCAATAAGGCGGCGAGGTCAGGACGAAATCGACGCTCGCCTCAGGCAATGCCAGCTTCGTGCTGTCGGCAAGGTGGATGTCGATCGTTCCTTGCTCACGCAGTTCAAGCGCCGGCTCCGATGATCGAGCTGCGAGGTGGCTCGACATAGCATCAAGCCAGCCCTTGAACGAGTTGAGTATCGCGCCCCGCTCAATGCCGATCTGGGCCTCGCCTACCTTTCGGCGACGGAGCCATGTCGGATTTGAAGATTGAAAACTGGAGACCAAAGACCGGCATGTAAGAAACAGCGCCACATAGAAGGTGGCAGCCAGACTCGACATGCATTCGAAGTGAGTCCCGTCGGAACGGAGCGTCCAGGTCCCAAGAAGATGCTCGCGAACGCTGGCCTCAATGCAGCGAATGCTCTCTGCCGATTTGTTGTCAAACCACCCCAATAAAAGGTCGTCTTCAGCAACGTCCGCGGTGGCCGTCAATGCCTGCCTGACTACCTTGTTGGCAAGGGGTTCAATGCTGTCGCCGTCAGCCGGTGGCAGGCAGCGCGCCCTCGACACAATCACCATGACAGGGTTTATGTCGCACCCGATCGCTCGAAAGCCCAGCTTGGACGCAACCTGAGTCGTAGTGCCACTGCCGTTCCAAGGATCGAGCACCACAGCACTCGGGTCCAATCCCGCAGAACCAATCAATGCGCTGGCGAATGAAGTCGGATACCCAGCATAGTAGGGGAAGAATGCGTCCCAGCCCGCGCGTGAACTACGGCCCTGCTTCGGAGATGGTATGGTGAACTGCTCAAACAAATGCTTCGGTCCCGGCCGGCCCAACTAATCGGAGCCGTTCAAGTCCGAAATCTTATCTCATCGGTCGCCGGAATGGAACGGCGTTATCAGGGCAAGCGGATCGATATGGCTGAGCGGCGACCCCAGCCATATCGTTTGTCACATCACGCCGCGGTCGCGAGGTCGTCGGCACCGTCCTCATCGGCAGCGTCGTCCCCGCGCACGCCCCGAAGGGACTCCCACGTCCCCAGGTGCTCGTGGATCTTCCGCCTGACCGCTCTCGTAGCCCCCGCCAGTAAAAATGAGGGCCGAGTTGCCCCGCACCTCGCGCTCGCGCATGATGTCCGACCAGAAGGGCGCGTCCTTGCGCATGTCGATCTCCCCGATGCGGCGCCCCAGCTCGTAGAGGTCGGCGCGCCTGCCGAGTGTGGCGTCGAGGTCGTGGAACACGGCGCCGAGGGCGCCCCAGCCAGGGCCGGTGGTGTGGACGGACGTCCGGATGTCGCGGAACCGCGCGCTGCCCATCGACTCGGCTATGCCCTCAAGGAAGAGCCGAATGCAGTCCACGAACTGCTCCAGCGACTCCTCGTCGAGTCGCCGATTCTGATCGTCTTTGTCGACGTTCGTCTTCTGCTCGGCGAACTGGTCGCCTTCGGCCGACGCGCGCGTGAAGCGGACGAGGTTCTGCAGCGCGACCAGCGCGGTCGACTTCTTGCCGAGCGTGGGCGCCTTCTCCTCCATGCCGCCGTTGGACTGAATGACCCTGGTCTTTGCGAGCCTCTTCGTCGCCTCGATGTAGAGGTCGCTGGAGTCGAGCGACATGGCCATGTGGGGGCTGATGGACGCCTGCTTGAAGTTGAAGTCGGCGAAGAGCTGGCGCATCTCGCGCATCGTCAGCGGCGCGTCCTTCTGTCGTGGGGAGAAGATCACGAGCGGGATGGTGAAGTCGTCAAGGAGCGTCGAGAGCGCCCGCCGGTCTTCCTCGGGCAGCGCGTCATCGCTGGCCATCTCGACGAGCTCAATGATCCCCGACACGCGCGCGAGACCGTCGAGGACGATCCGCGCATTGAGCCGGGACATGTCGAGGTGCAGGGTGCCAGCACCGAGGCGGTCGCCACCCTCGTCCTGGTAAGAGTCAAACTTGATCCAGTTCTTGACCGCGACCGAGATCGCGGGGAAGGCGCCGAGGACGACGGCCTCCTTCTTGAACCTCTTCTGGATGTACCCCTGGATGCCGCGCAGGCGGTCCGGGGTCGTCTGACGCTGTAGCTGCGTGTAGGTGTCGCGAAGTTCTGCGGGCTCCAGCTTCTTCCACTGGTGCGAGCGCGGGTCATGACCGAAGAGC
>CAXSEU010000123.1:0-4848 GCA_964236485.1 uncultured Lichenihabitans sp.
CTTCCTGGCCAACGTCAGCCACGAGATCCGTAGCCCGCTGAACGCGATCCTCGGCTTCGTCGAGATCATGATGGACGAGCGGTTCGGAACGCTCGGCAATGCGCGCTACAAGGATTACCTCAAGGACATTCACGCGTCCGGGACACAGGTCATCTCCCTGGTCGACGACCTGATGAACCTGTCGCGGATCGAGGCCGGGCAGTTGGATCTTCGTCTCGGTGCGGTCGATATCAACAAGATCGTCGTCGATTGCGTTGCCGACGCCCATACGATTGCGCATCGTGGCCGGGTGATCGTCCGGACCTCGTTCGGTGCTCGGCTGCCCCCCGCATTGGTTGACGAACGCTCGGCACGCCAGATCATCGGCAATCTTCTGTCGAACGCGATCAAGTTCAACGAGCCGGGCGGGCAGGTCATCGTGTCGACGGCCTCGCCCGATGAGGCGAGCGTGGTCGTCCGGATCCGCGACACCGGCATCGGCATGTCGGACGGCGACATCGCCGCGGCGCTGGAGCCGTTCAGGCAGCTTGCCGCGACCAGGAATGCCGCCGGCGCCGGCCTTGGTCTGCCCTTGACCAAGGCACTGGTGGGCGCCAATGGCGCCTCCCTCAGCATGCGGAGCCGCCCCAAGGAAGGCACGATGGCGGAAGTGACCTTCCAAGCCATCGCACCCACCCTGACGCGTGTTCCGGCCTAGCCCGAAGCCTTCTGACCGGCCCGGGCATGAACCACGGCCGCCAGGGCGGACCAGTCCTTTTCGCCGTCGCCTTGCGCCACGGTGGAAAGAAAGGTGTCCCGCAGGACGCTGCCGAACGGCAGGGGGACGTTGGCCTCGTCGCCGGCCTGAAGGGCAAGGCGGACGTCTTTCAGTCCCAGTCTGAGCTTGAAGGACGCAGGCTCGTAGCGCCCAGCAGCGATCGACGCGCCATAGCTCTTGTAGGCCGGACAGGCGAAGATCGTATTTGTCAGGACATCGAGGAGAGCCGCCGAAGAGACCCCGTGGGCCATGCCGAGCGCCGTCGCTTCAGCCATGGCCTCGATCGCCGCGGCGATCATGAGGTTGCCCGCGAGTTTCACCGATATGGCGCGCGCCGGGTCGGTGCCCATCGGCCAGGTCTTTTGTCCCATGGCATCGAACAGCGGCTGAGCCTCGGCGACGCTGACCGGGTCGCCCGCGACGAGGATGTTGAGCAGGGCGGCCAGGGCCGCCTCTGGACGGCCGAATACGGGGGCGGCGACGTAACGAAGCCCCTTCGCAGCGTGAAGCGCGGCGAGTTCCCGCGTCAGCGCGATCGAGATCGTCGACATGCCGATGTGCAACGTCCCGGACGCCGCCTGGTCGAGGATACGCGGCTCTATGAGCACGGCACGCACCGCCGCGTCGTCGGCCAGCATGGTAATGACCGCATCGCCGCAGAAGGCCTCTGCCGCGGAGTTGACGAGGGTTGCGCCCGCCTCCACGAGGGATCCCGCAGCCTCCGCCGAACGGTTCCATACCTTCAAACGATGGCCTGCCTTGATGAGATTGGCCGCCATGGCGCGCCCCATATGACCCAAGCCGATAAATCCGACGTCCATGATCCACTCACATGTCCTGCGTGCCGCTTTGCGGCAGCGCTTCCAGCCTAAGAACTTCGTCGTGCGTGGCGACACTGACGACGCCGTCCCGTGTCACCCAAGCTCTGAACATCCCGCCGGTGTTGTACGGGGCCACGATGTTGCCGTCGGGGTCGATGGCGATCAGGCCCGCCCCGATCCCATACGGTGACAGATCCGCCATGACGTGGTCGGTTGCGGTGCGCAAGTCCTCCCCGAGATACGCGATGCGGCTCGCCACCTCGTGGCCGAGGACGTGCCGGATGAAATACTCGCCCTGGCCGGTCCCCGACAGGGCGCAGACGCCATCGCGCGCGTAGGTCCCGGCACCGATGATCGGGCTGTCGCCGACCCGGCCGGCCGGCTTGTTGGTGAAGCCCCCCGTCGACGTGGCAGCCGCGAGGTGGCCCTCGCGGTCGAGCGCCACGGCACCAACCGTGCCGTGCTTCTCCGCCTCGCTGGCGGAGGCCAGGGTGCCGGCTACGTGGTGCTCCCTCATCGCCGCCAATGCGCGTCGGCGTTGCGCGGTGGTGAAGTAGTCGGGCTCGACCATCTCGAGGCCCCGCTCGGCCGCGAATCGATCCGCCGCACCGCCCGTCAGCATCACGAACGAGCCGCTCTCGAGCACAGCGCGAGCCGCCTTTACGGGGTTTCGCACCCGCCGAACCGCCACCACGGCGCCGGCGCGAAGATCGGCCCCGTTCATGATGGAGCTGTCGAGTTCGTGTTCGTCCTCGGCGTTCAGCGTCGCGCCATGGCCGTCGTTGAAATGCGGGGAGTTCTCGAGTGCGACTACGGCCGCCTCGACGGCGTCGAGGGCGGCACCATTCTGCCGCAGGACATCCCAGCCGGCCCGCAAGGCCGCGCCGAGATCCTGCCGCGCGCTTGCCCACTCCGCCTCCGCGAGGTGCTCGCGCGTCATCACGCCGCAACCGCCGTGAATGGCCAAAGCGCACCTCCTCACCGCGAGCCTCCTTTGTCGTCGCGTAACGGCCGATTAAACGGGTCTAAAGCGACAACAAGGGAGCCACCGGCGGGTTCCGCGAGCCGGCTCGTGATGCGACCGGTCAGGCCGTGCTGCCGGCGTCGACCGTCATCACCGTGCCGGTGATATTGCGGCCCCCCTCGCCGAGCAGGAACTCGACCATGTGGGCGACGTCCTCGCCCTGCGCGAGGCGCTTCAGCGCGCTGCGCCTGGCGATCCGAGCCTGTTGCTCCTTGCCCATGCTTGCCGTGAGCTCGGTCGCGATGAAGCCGGGTGCCACGGCGTTGACGGTGACGTTCATGGGTCCGACCTCGCGGGACAGCGAGCGGGTAAAGCCTTCGAGCGAGGCCTTCGTGGCCGCATAAACCGAAAGGGCATTGTAGCCGGTGGATCCGATGATCGACGAGATGTTGACGATGCGGCCGTCGCCCTGCGCCATCATGCCGCGCACGATGTACTTGGTCATCATGATCGGTGAGAGCGCGTTGAGGCGGATCAGCTTTTCGATGTCGCTGTTGTGCATCATCGCCAGCAGACCTTCGGTGCCGATTCCGGCATTGTTGACGAGGCCGTAGATAGGCCCGATCTCCTTGCGGGTTCGGCGGACGAAGTCCGGGATGTCACCGACCTCGGCGAGATCCGTCGCCGCAAACGCGATCCGTCCCCTTTCGTCTCCCTCGGCGTCCCGGATGGCCTGGGTGAGCGCCTCGCTCTTGCTCCGCGCCACCGCCACGACATTGTAGCCGGCCTTTGCCAATCTTGTCGTGATCGCGAGGCCGATGCCGCGGCTGCCGCCGGTGACAACGACGTTAAGCATTGGTGCGCGCCAGTTTGCCGGCCGTCGTCATGGCGAGGCTTGGGGTGAAGCGAACGAGCACAGGCACCTTGTGCTGAGCGAGTTCGCCTCGGCAAAGCTCCAGGATTTCCGACTTGGTGACAGCCGGACTGGCGGCGTCGTCGCCCTCGACCAGCACCGCGTCGGCTACGATCATCAAGCCGGTGATCGCGTTGGCCTTGGCCTTGACGAGCGACATCCGAACACGGCCGTGTCGGTTGATGACCGCCTCCACTTCTTCGGGATGGACCTTCAAGCCGCCGACGTTGATGACGCCGCTGCGCCGCCCGACGAAATGGCAGCGGTCGCCGCGCAGCGCGACAAGGTCGTCGGTGTCGACGAAGCCCTCTTCATCCACGAGGGGAGGGGCCTCGGTGCCGAGGTAGCGCGCGCCGGTCCGGGCCGAGCGGATGCGCAGCGAGCCGTCTTCGACCTTCATCGCAACATCGCCGGCGCGGTCGAGGTAGGTCGCGGGAAATCCTTCGCGCTCGTCCATGACCTCGAATCCGACACCGGCCTCGGTCGAGGCATAGGCATGGCCGATCGAGGCGCGCGGATAGGTCCTTCGCAGGTTGTCGAGCACGGCCTGATCGGCGATTTCGCCTGAGAGGCGAATGTAGTCCGGGTCGATGAGCGTGGCGGCCGGGCTCATCAGGGCGCGGCGCCAATGGGAGGGAGTGCCGGTCTGATGCGTGACGCCCTGCCGGGCGAGGCGCCCAAGATGATCGACCACATCCTCGCCGGCACTCGACAGAACGAGCGAGCCCGTCCCGAGCAGGGCGCGGAAGAAGATCTGCAACCCGCCGTAGCGCCGGATGTCGTAGAACGTGCCCCACACCGGGGGACGGGCGACGGCTCCGCCTCCATCCCTCGCGAGCGCACCCCGCGCCACGATGGCGCCTGTCAGGCCGGCACGGCTGTGCACCACCATCTTGGGCATGCCGGTCGTGCCCGACGTCAGCATGATCCATTCGGTTGCCTGGCAATCGCTGGCCAAAGGCGAAGCTGGGGTGAGCGGCAGCCCGCAAGGGACGACGACCGGAACCTCCAGCGAGGCGCAAGCGGCTGGGTCACGGTCCGTCACCATCGCGTCGAGCCCGGCCGCCGGAACCAGTTGCGCCAGGTGTTCCGGCTTGAGGTCCGGCGGGCAGAGCACGATGCGGCGCGCGACGCCGTCGAGTTCGATCAGCGCCAAGCCGGCGTGCAACTGCTCGCTCGTCGCCAGGAGGACATTGCGCCCGGCGAGTTCACCCAGGCGCCCACCGAACACGCTCGCATGGGCCAGCGCCGCGAGTGGTACGCTGACGTCCGCCGCGTGGATGTGTCTGCCGACGAGGTCGCCCGCGTCAGCCAGCAACGGCCGCAGGCTTGTTCTGGTGTTCGGCATTCTCGTAAAACCTCACGAAATCGCCCAACGTCACCGGAAAGTAGA
>CAXSEU010000123.1:4858-6996 GCA_964236485.1 uncultured Lichenihabitans sp.
ACGCCGTGAAGGGATCGAAGCCGAACCGGTCCTCGAGCCGCGTGACCAGGATGGCGAAACAGAGGGAATCGAGCCCTGAATCGAGCAGGACGAGATCGTCGTTCAGACGGCGAAGGGTCTTGTTCTGCTCGCCCGCGACGGTTCGAAGTTCCTCGATGATCTCTGATTTGACCGACATCTCGCCTGCCTACGGTTCGTTCAAGGTTTCTTGTAATCTATGGCGCAGGCGTAAACAAACTCATGCGGCCGATCTTGAACCATGACCAATGACGCACCGCCCCCCCGCGTCCGGTCCCGCGCCATCGAAGAGCAGGATATCGAGGCCGTCATCACGCTGCTCTTGCACGGGTTTCCGAGCCGTCCACGCCGATATTGGAGCGACGGCTTTCGCCGTCAGGCGGCGCGCGCGCTGCCACCCGGTACGCCACGCTTCGGCTTGATGCTGGAGAGCGAGGGACGGGTGGTGGGGGCGGTGCTGCTCTTCCACTCCAGCGGGACGGACGGGGGTGAACTCCGCCGCCGCTGCAACCTGTCGAGCTGGTATGTCGATCCGGGCTTTCGCATGCACGCCTCCATGCTGATCTTCATGGCGGTGCGCCAGAAGGACGTCACCTACGTCAACATTTCCCCGGCGCCGCACACGATCCCCACCATCGAAGCTCAGGGCTTCCATCGTTACGCCGCCGGCACCTTCGTGGGCGTGCCGAGCCTGATGCGAGACGGACGCAAAGCGAAGATCCACCGGATCGCGGCGGATGAGGCGAGCGCCCCTTTCCTGCGGCTGCCGGAGCGGGACCTGCTGCTCGACCACGCCGCGATGGGCTGCCTCAGCCTTGTGGTCGAGGACCCGGACGGGTCGCACCCTTTCGTGTTCCTGCCGTTCCGGATCCGGTCGGGGCGGATCAGGCCACCGATGCGCCAGTTGATCTATTGCCGCGATATCGACGATTACCTGCGGTTCGCGGGCGCGCTGGGCCGCTACCTCCTGCGGCGCGGCTCGCCATTCGTCGTGCACGACGCCAATGGTCCCGAACCACACCTGATCGGGCGCTATTTCGACGGCATCGGCCGAAAGTTCTTCCGCGGGCCACACCCGCCGCGCCTCGGTGACCTGGCCTACACGGAGCGGGCCATCTTCGGACCCTGAGCACCTGAACCTTCGCCCCAATCCGACCCTGGCCTCCTCCTGACCTGGATCCATCGATGCCGCCCATTTCAGACACGCCGAACAGCAGGACCGCCGCGCAGGTGTTGGTGGATCAACTCGTCGCCAATGGCGTCAAGCACGTGTTCTGCGTGCCGGGCGAGAGCTATCTCGCCGTGCTCGACGCCCTGCACGACAGCGCCATCACGGTCACGGTGTGCCGCCAGGAAGGCGGTGCCGCCATGATGGCGGAAGCTGTCGGCAAGGCGACCGGGCAGCCTGGCATCTGCTTCGTCACGCGAGGGCCGGGCGCCACCAACGCCTCGGCCGGCATCCATATCGCGCACCAGGACTCGACGCCGCTGGTCATGTTCGTAGGCCAGGTGCAGCGTGGCGTCCGCGGGCGCGAGTCGTTCCAAGAGCTCGATTACCGCGCCGTCTTCGGCAGCATGACCAAGTGGACGACCGAGATCGACGAGGGGGGCCGGGTGCCGGAGCTCGTCTCCCGTGCCTTCTACGCGGCGACGAGCGGGCGCCCTGGGCCGGTGGTCATCGGCTTGCCGCGCGACATGCTGACCGAGCGGGTCACGGTCTCGGCCACGGCGCCCTACGATGTCGTCGAGACCTCGCCGGGCGAGCCGGAGATGGCTCGCCTGCGCGAACTCCTGGACGAGGCGGCGCGGCCGTTGTTCATCCTCGGCGGCAGCCGATGGGACGAGCCGTCCCGCGACGCCATGCACCGCCTTGCCGAGCGATGGGCGGTGCCGGTCGCGACGAGCTATCGCCGGGCACCGCTGTTCGACGCCCTGCACCCGAATTACGCCGGCGACGTCGGTTTGGCCCCGAACCCCGGGCTGATCGCGCGGGTCAGGGCCTCCGACCTCGTGGTGATGGTCGGCGGGCGCCTCAGCGAGATCATGACCCAGGGCTACACCTTGTTCGAGGTGCCGGAGCCAGCCGTCAAGCTCGTGCATGTCTTTCCTGGCGTGGAGGA
>CAXSEU010000123.1:7006-9095 GCA_964236485.1 uncultured Lichenihabitans sp.
GAGGAACTCGGCCGGGTCTACCGGCCGCATCTCGCCATCCACGCCGGCCCGACGCGCTTCGTCCCGGCCCTGGCCAAGCTCGACCTGGTGCCGCGGCCGAGCTGGACGGCGGCGACGAAAGCCGCCCACGCCGATTACCTGACCTGGAGCGAAACCCCGACGCCGCAGCCCGGCGCCGTCAACCTCGGCGAGGTCATGGTCTGGCTGCGCGGCCATTGCCCGCCGGACACCATCTTGTGCAACGGCGCCGGCAATTACGCGGCCTGGATCCACCGCTTCTTCCGCTTCCGGCGGTTTGCCAGCCACATCGCCCCGACCTCGGCCTCCATGGGCTACGGCATTCCGGCCGCCGTGGCGATGCAGCGCCTCTATCCGGATCGTCTGGTGCTGTCGCTCAACGGCGACGGCGATTTCCTCATGAACGGACAGGAGTTCGCCATCGCGGTGCAATACGGTCTGCCCATCCTGGCTATCGTCTGCGACAACGCGAGCTATGGCACGATCCGCATGCACCAGGAGCGCGAATATCCCGGCCGGGTGATGGCCACCGACCTCAAGAACCCGGATTTCGCCGCCTATGCCCGCGCGTTCGGCGGTTTTGGCGCCACGGTTGAGGCGACGGGGGCGTTTCCCCAAGCGTTCGAGGCCGCCCGCGCCTCCGGTCTCCCGTCCATCATCCACCTCAAGATTTCCGCCGACGCCATCACGCCCGGCATGACGCTGACGCAGATCAGCGAGCGGGCGAGAGGGTAGGGGAGGGGGCGTTTTGGCATCGACGAACGATTGCAGGTTTTCTCCCGACGCGGAGTTTGCTTTTGAAAGGTACTGCTGCGTCCCTAGATATCTGCTTGTCTTCCGTCATGAGCAACGTGTCGACGGTGCTCACAGGGTGTTGTAAGCGTTCGATGAGCGTTGTAGCAGCGCGCGATAGATCTCGTCGTCTCCGCAGAGGCCCGCCATGCGGCCAAGCTGGTCCACCAGAACGATCGGATTGCCCGAGGCGCGGCGCAAAGCAATAGCCGAACGCATCTTGAGGTCCACGGGGGCGACGGTCACGTCGGCGGAGCGCATGACCTGCACATCCTCCTGACGAATAGAAGGCGCTTCGCCCGTGTGATGAGTGATCTTTCCGGTGCGTCCGTCGAGCGTAACGGCGCACGGCCGGCCCTCGGTGTCGAGGCCAACTCGCAGGCGGCCCGACTCGTCGAGCAGGACCTCCGAGCCTTCGCGACGGAGCTGCGCTTCGGGCGTCATCATCGAGTGGCCGCGCAGGACGTTGAGCGGATTCATGTGACGCACGAATTCGGCGACGTAATCATCGGCGGGTGTCAGCAGGATGTCCTCGGCCGTGCCGCACTGAACGATGCGACCGCTTTCGAGCATGGCAATGCGGTTGCCAAGCTTCAGCGCTTCGTCCAGGTCGTGGCTCACGAAGATGATGGTCTTCTTGAGGTCCTTCTGCAGCTGCAGCAACTCGTCTTGGAGCTTGGCGCGGATAAGCGGATCGAGCGCAGAGAAAGGTTCGTCCATGAGCAGGATATCGGCATCGGTTGCGAAGGCGCGCGCGAGGCCGACGCGTTGCTGCATGCCGCCCGAGAGCTCGTAACAGAACTTGCCTGCCCATTGCCGCAAGCCTACGAGGTCGAGTTTGGCGTCGACCATGCGATCGATCTCGGCGCGGGGCACGCCACGCAGTTCGAGACCCAGGCCGACATTCTCGCGCACCGTCCGCCAGGGCAGCAGGCCAAATTGCTGAAACACCATGGCGATGCGGCGCATGCGCAGCATGCGGAGCTCGGCGGGGCCGCAGCTTGCGACATCGATGGCTCGCTCTTCATGAGCGATCAGGACCTGGCCCCTAGCCACCTTGTTGAGGCCATTGACGGCGCGCAGGATGGTCGACTTGCCCGAGCCCGACAGGCCCATGAGGACGCAGATTTCCCCCGGCTCGACAGCGAGGTTGACTCCCGCGGCTCCGAGCACGCAGCCCGTAGCTGTGAGGATCTCGTCGCGGGTCCTGCCCTCGTCGATCAGCGCCAATGCCTTTTTTGTTTGTTTGCCGAAAATGATGTCGAGGTTCTTGAATTCG
>CAXSEU010000124.1:0-3866 GCA_964236485.1 uncultured Lichenihabitans sp.
CGTGGCGCATCGCCAGCGTGGCGCCGCGCTCGATGCCGGCCGGGCTGTCGCAGATGACCCAATCGAACCGTTCGCGCAATTCGCCGATGATGCGCCGGACGCCCTCTTCGGTGAGCGCGTCCTTGTCGCGCGTCTGCGAGGCGGGCAGCAGGTAGAGGCTGTCGATCCGCTTGTCGCGGATCAGCGCCTGCGACAGGTTGGCGTGGCCCTGGATGACGTTGACGATGTCATAGACGACGCGTCGCTCGGCGCCCATGATGAGGTCGAGGTTGCGCAGCCCGATGTCGAAGTCGACCACCGCCACCCTCTGGCCGTCCTGCGCCAGGGCGGCCCCTATCGCGGCCGTCGAGGTGGTTTTGCCGACCCCTCCCTTGCCCGACGTTACGACGACGACTTGCGCCATTCCCAAACCCCTCCTCGTGATGTCTCAACCCAGGCCGGCGACCACCAGGGTGTCGCCGTTGCTCCATGCTTGGATCGGGCGGCCGCGCAGCTTCGCGTCGATTTCGTCAGCCGTCTTGTAGATGCCGTCGACCGCCAGAAGTTCGGCGTGAAGGCGATTGCAGAAGATGCGGCCGTCCTTGTGGGCGAAGCCTGCCATGGCCCGCCCCCGCAAGGCGCCGTAGATATGGATCGACCCGCCGGCGACGATTTCGGCACCCGAAGCGACCGAACCCAGAATAGTGATGTCACCTTCCGCGAAGCTGACCGACTGGCCCGAGCGGATCGGCTTTTCGATGATCAGCGACGGGAAGGGCTTGTAGGTCGATGCGGCCGGAGTCTCGGGACTTGCCTTGTCGGCGGCGCCCTCGGGCGGCATGGCGATGGCGAGGTCCTTGGCCGGTCTGCCGTCGGTGACCAGCGGCGGCAACTTCAGGGCGACCGGCCCCAGGGCGGCGGGATTCGTGCCTTCGATGGCCATGACCCGGATGTTGCGCTCGTTGAGCTCCTCCATGAGATCGATGAGGCCGTCGCTCTCACCCTCGAAAGCCGACACATCGGCCACGACCGGGCGGCTGGTGAAATAGCCGGGCGAGCGCCCGAGGAGGCTGTCGAGGCCGGTCAGCCAAGCGCCGAGCGGGGGTTCGGGCCTGAGCACCAGCGCCATCAGGGAGCGCCCGCGGAAGCGGACGGGAGCGGGGGTGGCGAGAGCTGCTGCGGTCACGTTTAATGATCCCTTAATGCCTCGATCTGAGGCCAATAGGGTTAAGGACCGGTTAACGGCCCAGTCGAGTTTCGCGAGGCCGAGCGACATGAGGCGAGGGGGCGACCCGGCCGCGATCCCTGCGAACAAGCGCTTGACCGGGGAAGCGGGCGGCATCACCTCTAGTCCGGTGTATCCTGTTCAGGACCCCGGTCCAAACCCATGCGTGTTCTGCTGATCGAAGACGATCCCATGATCGGCCGCAGCCTGAAGCAGGCGCTCCAGCATCAGGGCATGTCGATCGATTGGACCCGCAGCGGCGTCGAAGGCGAGGAGGCGATGGCGGTCTCGGACTATGCCGCGATCCTGCTCGACCTCACGCTGCCCGACAAGAGCGGGGAAGAGGTCTTGCGCCGCATGCGCCTCGAGGGAAACAAGACTCCGCTCGTCATCATCACGGCGCGCGACGAGATCGACGACCGCATCGCCGGTCTCGACCTCGGTGCCGACGATTATCTCGTCAAGCCCTTCGACGTGAGGGAGCTCGTGGCGCGCATCCGCGCCGTCCTGCGGCGACGGGCCGGGGTCGCGACCTCGGTGCTGCAAACCGCTTTCTTGACGCTGGACCTCGCGACGCACGAACTCACCTACGGCAGTTCGCAACGCATCCTGTCCGTGCGCGAGTTCGCCCTGATGCGTGCCCTGATGGAGCGCCCCGGCACCATTCTGTCCCGCAGCCAGCTCGAGGAACATCTTTACGGCTGGGACGAAGAGGTCGAGAGCAACGCGCTCGACGTGCTCATCCATTCGCTCCGCAAGCGGTTCGACAAGGACCTGATCCGCAACGTGCGCGGTGCCGGCTGGATGGTCGCCAGAGCGTGACGACGCCCGTTGCCGCCCCATCCAGTCCGTGTGGGGCGGGCTCTCGGGCCTGGACATGAACTCCGTTCGGCGCACGGCGCTGCTCTGGATGACGCTGCTGCTGACCCTGGTCGGCCTCATCGGGGCGGGCGGCGCCTATGTCGTGGATCTCAGCCAGGCCAATGCCCTGCTGGACGCACAGCTCCGCCAGATCGCCCTCAACGCCGCGCCGGGGTTGACGGAGCGGTCATCGGCCGGACCCGCCACGGCAGGCGCCAGGGACCGCGTGCTGCTGCAGATCTGGAACGGCGGGTTGGAAAAGGTCTATTCCAGCGAGCCGCAGGCGGACATTCCCCGGCTGGCGGAGCCGGGCTTCGAGACCGTCGAAGCCGCGGGTGAACGCTGGCGCGGCTACATGCTGAGGGACGGGACCCGCACGGTACAGGCTTCTCAACGCCTCGGCGTCCGCACCAAACTGGCCCAGACGGCGGCCCTCGAAGCGGCCATCCCGATCCTGGTGACGATCCCGCTCGGGTGGCTGGTCGTCGGGTGGGGTCTGGGGCGCGTCCTTGCTCGTCTTGGGGTCGTCGCGGCCGATGTGGCGGTGCGCGGTGCCGAGACGCGCCATCCCATTCCGGTCGCCGAAATCCCGGTCGAGGTCCTGCCGCTGGTCGAGGCCATGAACCTGCTGATCGGCCGGCTGCAGACCGGCATCGAGCAGCAGAGGCGCTTTCTGTCGGATGCGGCGCACGAGCTTCGTACGCCCCTGGCCGCCTTGCGACTGCAGATCGGCAACGTATTGCCGCACCGGGACGAGGCGGCGCTCGATGCGGCGCTGCCCGAGCTCGGTCGCGGCGTCGACCGGGCCGCTACCTTGATCGACCAGCTGCTGCGCCTCGCCCGCTACGATGCCGTCGTCGACAGGCCAGACCCAAAAGCGGTCGATCTCGTCCCCTTGATCCTGACCTGCGTGGCCGATCATCTGCAGATCGCTGAGGGAAAACAGGTCGACCTCGGCATCATTTCGAGCGACCCCGCGAGGGTGCGCGGCACCGAGCAGGATCTCAAGATCCTGTTCGACAACCTGATCCAGAACGCGGTGCGCTACACGCCCGAGGGGGGCATCGTGGACGTCGCGATCCGCACCGTCGGGAGCGAGGTCGCGGTGGAGGTCTCCGATACGGGATGCGGGATCCCCGAGCAGGTCTTGCCGCGCGTGTTCGACCGCTTCTTCCGAGCGGCTCCGCCCGACATCGAAGGTACGGGACTCGGGCTGTCGATCTGCAAGGCCATCGCGGATCGGCACGGCCTCACCATAACGCTGCGCAACCGCCCGTCCGGTGGCGTCCTCGCGACCGTCACGGGACGCCTGGCCGCCTGACCGCTATTGGGTGGCAAGATGGGTGCCCGCGTAGACATCGGCGACCGGGCAGGTCAGCCCGATGGTCTCGAGGACAAACACGTCGCCGGCGCCGAACGAGGCATGGGCCTGCGGCCACGTGCCGTCGGCCGCTCGCCGCATGAGCTGCACCTCGATGCGCATGGACTGAACGACGAGGATTTCCCGCACGCCCGGAATGGTGCTGTAGGCCCAGACGTTGGTCCAGGTTTTCGCGCGATTGGAGGGGGACAGGACCTCAACGAGGAGCAGCGGATCGGGCATCGCGATCTGCTTGGCCGTGTCGGGAGCGCAGGTCACACCGAGGTCCGGAACGCGAAAATTCTCGTTCGCGTTGAGGTGTGGAATAATTCCGGGCGTGACCAGCAGCCGGCACGACAGCGCAGTGCTTCTCAGATGCGAGCCGATGAGGAACGCGAGGCTGCCCTGAATGGTCGCATGGGTGGTGCTGCAGGGCGCCAT
>CAXSEU010000124.1:3876-9078 GCA_964236485.1 uncultured Lichenihabitans sp.
CCTGACGGCGCCGTCCACCAATTCGTAGTGCTTCGCGCGGCCGTCGCCCGGCCACACGACGAACTCTTCCACTGTCCGGGGACGCCGCGACGACGCCGCGACGTCACTCATGGCTGGTTCCCGGCTCCGCCGCGACCATCCTCAAGCCAGCATCCCGTGGCAATGTTTGTACTTCTTACCCGACCCGCACGGACAGGCCTCGTTGCGGCTCACCTTGCCCCAGCTCGCCGGATCTTCCGGATTGCGGGACACCGGCTCGCGCTCGTCCGCCAGGGCCGCCATGATGGTTGCGCCGCCGCCGAACAGGTCGCCGGCCGAGAGGCGCGCGTTCATGTCCGCGATGGCCATGTCGTCGTCGCCCGTGAGGGAATCGGCATGGGTGGCGAACATGGGCGGCAGCGCATTGCTCAGGGTCGGCTGCTCATAGGCGATCTCGACCCGCATGACCTGTGCCGTGACGATCTCGCGCAGCTTGCTGATCAAGGTCCCGAAGAGCTCGAAAGCCTCCGACTTATACTCGTTCAGCGGATCACGCTGCGCCATCCCACGCCAGCCGATCACCTGCCGCAGGTGATCGAGCACCACCAGATGCTCCCGCCACAGGTGGTCGAGCACCTGCAGCATGATCTGCTTTTCGACATAGCGCATCATCTCGGCGCCGTTCTGCTCGACACGGACCGCGTAACCGTCGTCCGCGGCCTTGAGCAGGCGCTCGCGCATTTCCTCGTCGGCAATGCCCTCTTCCTTCGCCCAATCCTCGACCGGCAGGTCGAGGCCGAGCTGGTCGCGCGTCGCCTGCCCGAGGCCTGCGATGTCCCATGATTCGGCGTAGGCATCCTTCGGTACGAACCGGGCGATGAGGTCGTCGACCACCCCCTCCCGCATCTCGTCGATCGTCTCTTCCAGCGTCTCCTGGCCCATCATGTCGCGGCGCTGCTCGAACACCACCTTGCGCTGGTCGTTCATCACGTCGTCATACTTGAGGATGTTCTTGCGCATGTCGAAGTTGCGGGCTTCGACCTTCTGCTGCGCCTTCTCCAGCGCCTTGTTGATCCAGGGGTGGACGATGGCCTCGCCCTCCTGCAGGCCAAGGCGCTTGAGCACCATGTCCATGCGCTCGGAACCGAAGATGCGCATGAGGTCGTCCTGCAGCGACAGGAAGAATTTTGACCGGCCCGGATCGCCCTGGCGGCCGGCGCGGCCGCGCAACTGGTTGTCGATGCGACGGCTCTCGTGTCGTTCCGTGCCGATGATGTAAAGGCCGCCGGCCGCGATGGCCTTCTGCTTGAAGTCGGCGACTTCGGCGCGGATCCGGGCCTCCCGGGCAGCCCTGTCCAGCCCCGCGTCAAGCCCGGCGCATTCCTGCGCGACACGCATGTCGATGCTGCCGCCGAGCTGGATGTCGGTGCCGCGCCCCGCCATGTTGGTCGCGATCGTGATCGCGCCGGGGACGCCGGCCTCGGCCACGATATAGGCCTCCTGCTCGTGAAAGCGGGCGTTGAGGATGGCGAAGACCTTCGCGGGCGTGTCGCTGCGCGCCGAGGCGTAGAGCGCATCCATCACCTGCGGCTTGGCGAAGTCGAGCCTGGTGTAGCCTGCCCCCGACAGCATCTCGCCGAGCTGCTCCGACTTCTCGATCGACGTGGTGCCGACGAGGATCGGCTGCAGCTTGGCGTTGGCGTCCTCGACTTCCTTGACGATCGCCTGCACCTTTTCGGCGGCGGTGCGGTAGACCTCGTCGTCCTCGTCGCGGCGCGACACCGGCTGGTTGGTCGGGATCTCCACGACCTCGAGCTTGTAGATCTCGGCGAATTCGTTGGCCTCGGTGGCCGCGGTGCCGGTCATGCCCGAGAGCTTCTTGTAGAGGCGGAAGTAGTTCTGGAACGTGATCGAGGCGAGGGTCACGTTCTCGGGCTGGACCGCGACGTGCTCCTTCGCCTCGAGCGCCTGATGCAGCCCTTCCGAATAACGTCGGCCCGGCATCATGCGACCGGAGAATTCGTCGATGATGACCACTTCGCCGTTGCGGACGATGTAATCCTTGTCGCGGTTGAACAACTTGTGGGCCCGCAGGGCCTGCTGGACATGATGCACCAGGGTGGCATTGGCGGCCTCATAAAGGGAGCCTTCGTTGAGCTGCCCCGTCTCCCGCAGCAGCGCCTCGATGTGCTCGTTGCCGGCCTCGGTCAGGTTGGCGGTGCGCTGCTTCTCGTCGACATCGTAATCGGCTTTGACGAGCCTCGGGATCAGCAGGTCGACGCTGTTGTAAAGGTCGGACTTGTCATCCGAGGGGCCCGAGATGATGAGCGGCGTGCGCGCCTCGTCGACCAGGATCGAGTCGACCTCGTCCACGATGGCGAAGGGATGTCCGCGCTGGACCATCTGGTCCAGTTCGTACTTCATGTTGTCGCGCAGGTAGTCGAAGCCGTATTCGTTGTTGGTGCCGTAGGTGATGTCCGCCGCATAGGCGGTGCGGCGATCGTCGTCGTCGAGCCCGTGGACGATGACGCCGACGCTCATGCCGAGGAAAGTGTAGATCCGGCCCATCCATTCCGCGTCGCGGCGAGCCAGATAGTCGTTGACCGTGACGACATGCACGCCCTTGCCGGCCAGCCCGTTGAGATAGGTCGCCAGCGTCGCCACCAGCGTCTTGCCTTCGCCGGTTCGCATCTCGGCGATGCCGCCCTCGTGCAACACCATGCCGCCGATCAGCTGAACATCGAAATGGCGCTGGCCCAGCACGCGTTTGGCAGCCTCCCGCACCGTTGCGAAGGCGGGCACCAGTAGGTCGTCAAGACTCTTGCCTGCCGCCAGTTCGGCCCGCAACTGCTCCGTCCGGGCCGCCAGGGCCGCATCGCTCAGGGCCGCGACCTCGCCCTCCAGCGCATTGATGGCCGCCACCTTGGGGGCGTAGGTTTTCAGTCGCCGCGCATTGGCCGTGCCGAAGATCTTCTTTGCGAGCGAGCCGAGCATCCGTTCGAAACCTTTCTGCGACCGCGCGACATCGCCGCACGGATGTCATCCGACCACACGAGGAACCCTGTCCGGGCAAAACCCGCCGGGGCCCGATCGTCCTTGTCTTGGAAGTCCGTATGAGATGGTCGACACAGGCGGTATTACGACCCGGTCACGCGGGGTGCGGCCCATGGATCTCGCGGCCGTTCAAGCGACAAACTGGTGGTAATCGATGGGGATCAGAGATAAGAGCCGCCCCAAACCTTGTCAATGCGAAGCGGATGACGCCCCGGGCGGCTTCGTTTCCGCTGGCGCGGCGAGCTTCGTTCGGCCTCGGAATCGCCGCAGGTCCGGGTCAGATCGGCGTCGCGCTATCCCACGTCAATCGTTTGCAGGAAATTCCGAGTCATGAAAACGCGAAGTGATGCCGCACTGCGGATTCTGGCCTTGGCGGCCGCCCTCGCCCTCGTCGGGTGGTCGCCGCCCGCGAGCGCCAAGGTTCTGGCCAAGGTCGACGGGATGGAGATCACCGACGACGACGTCAAGGTGGCGATGGAAGATCTCGGTCCGACCCTGCCGGCCCAGCTCAAGGGACCGGCTCGGGAGGCCTACGTGCTCGACTACCTGATCGACGTGAAGCTGGCCAGCCGCCAGGCCGACAAGGACAAGGTCCAGGACAATCCGGAGTTCGCGCGTCGCATGGCCTATTTCCACGACAAGGTGCTGATGGAGGGTCTGCTCGGCGGCATCGCCAAGGGAGCGGTGACCGAGGATGCCGAAAAGAAGGTCTATGACGCCGCCGCCAAGGCCCAGAAGCCCGAGACCGAGATTCACGCCCGCCACATCCTGGTGCCCACCGAGGAGGAAGCGAAGGCGGCCCTCGCCCGCGTGCAGAAGGGCGAGGATTTTGCCAAGGTTGCGGACGAGCTTTCGAAGGACCCCGGCTCGCAAGGCGGGGACCTCGGCTTCTTCACCAAGGACAAGATGGTGCCGGAATTCGCCGATGCGGCGTTCAAGCTGGAGCCGGGCCAGGTCTCCGCTCCCGTGAAGAGCGAGTTCGGCTGGCACGTGATCAAGGTGGAAGAGAAGCGGCAGAAGCAATTCCCGCCCTTCGATCAGGTCAAGGATCAGGTGGCTCGCTACGTGGTCCAGAAGGCCCAGAGCGACGAGATCATGAAGCTGCGGCAAGCCGCCAAGATCGAGCGGACCGATCCCGCGCCCGCGGCACCGCTCCCGGGCGCTTCGGACGCGGCGCCGGACGCGGCTCCCGCCCCCGAGGCGCCGGACGCCACCTCGGCTCCCGATGCCGCCCCGAAGCCTTGAGCGCAGCCTCTGATAGGCACATCTCGTGAGACCGGCGCGGATCCGCTCCGGCCTCAAGAGGTGCGGCGGCTGAGCCGACGCGGCCGTCCGAACAGGACCGCCTGAATCTTCCCAAAGCTCTCTGGTTTACGGGGGGCACTATAGGAAGGACGTCGTGCCTTTTTGAGCTGGCCGGACTGTCTCATCCGCGTATCCGGCAGTCCGCTCGCGGCTATGGCGTTCCGGTCTATTGAAGCCCGCTCTCCAGTGCTCCGACTTTGAGGAAGGTTCATCCCGCTGCGTCGCCCGGCGGGTAAGGGTGGGTCGCCCCCCAAGGGTCCCGCACCGCACCGCCGCCGGGTTCGGACAGGTAGGATGGGCCGACCGGAACCTTGCCGGCGCCGCCCGGGATATCGAGCACGTAGGTAGGCTGGCAAAGGCCGGAGAGGGAGCCCCGCAGCGCCCCCACGATCGCCTGTCCGCGCGCCAGGCTGACCCGAAAATGGCTCGTGCCCGGCGCAAGGTCGCCATGGTGCAGGTAGTAGGGCCGAATCCGCGTTTCCACAAAGCCCCGCATGAGGTCGCCGAGGACCAAGGCGTCGTCGTTGACCCCGCGCAGCAGCACGGTCTGGCTCACCATGACGATCCCGGCATCGACGATCCGGCCGCAGGCCCCCCGGGCTGCGGCCGTCAACTCGCGTGGATGGTTCGAATGGAGCGCCACATAGGTCGGCTTGCCCGAGGCCCGCAGGGCGTCGACCAGCGCCGGCGTGACCAGCGCCGGATCGGCGACCGGAACGCGGGTGTGGAAGCGCACGATCCGCACGTGTTCGATCGCGCCGAGGCGCCGCATCACCGCGTCGATGCGCCGAGGCGAGAGCGCCAGCGGATCGCCGCCGCTCTGGATCACCTCCCAGAGGGCGGGCGCACGCGCGCTGTAGTCCA
>CAXSEU010000125.1:0-3378 GCA_964236485.1 uncultured Lichenihabitans sp.
CCCCGGCGGCGCCCCGCCGGCCACGCCACGGCCGAACTGAGCTGCGGCCCGGTGACGCTGGACACGCGCGCCGGCCGAGTCGTGGTCAATGGAAACCCGGTGAAGCTGACCTCGCACGAATACCGCCTCCTGTCCTACCTCATGCATCATACGGGGCGGGTCGTGTCCCGCAGCGAACTCGTGGAGCATCTCTACGATCAGGACTTCGACCGCGACTCCAACACGATCGAAGTCTTCGTGGGTCGTCTGCGGCGGAAGCTCGGCGCCGACATCATCCAGACCATCCGCGGCCTCGGTTATCTGCTTGCGGAACCCGGCCACGCCGGCGGCGAGGACAAGCCCTCCGGAGGCAAACGCGACGGATGACGATGCCTTGGCGGCCACTCTCGGGCCTGTCGCGCCTGTGGCGGCCACGGAACACGGGTCCCGCGAAAAACGCCGTCGGGCCCCTCAAGGGCGCGTCCATCCCGATCTCGACAGGTTGGCTCGGCACCCGTTCGATCGCGGCTCGCCTGTTCGTGTCCTCGGCGTTTTGGAGTTCGCTCATCCTGCTGGCCGCCGGACTGGCGCTTGCCGAGATCAATCGACGCTCCGCGGAAGCCGATTTCGACGAAAGGCTGTCGGTCTACGTCAAGGCGCTCGTCGCCAACATGGCCAATCCCTCCGAGGACGCGCGGGCGAGCCCCGGCCAGCTCGGCGAGCCGATGTTCGATTTTCCGCTGTCCGGCTGGTACTGGCAAATCACCCGGCTCGACGGCGCCGACGAGGACATCAAGACCTCGCGCTCGCTTTTCGCGGAGCGCCTGCCGCTGCTCAGCGACGCGGCGGCAGGGGCGAGCACCGGAGGGATGTTCAAGGGCTATCTCACCGGCCCGGACGACCGGCGTCTGAGGCTGGTTCAACGCACCATCGATTCCGCCGACGTCGGGCGCTTCCTGATACAGGTCGCCGCTTCCCCGCGCGAGGTCGAGGCCGACATCACCACGTTCAATGTCGCGCTGGCGCTGACCTTCCTGCTCCTGGCGCTGGCGCTCGTCGCCTCGACGGCCCTGCAGGTCCGCTTCGGTTTGCGGCCCTTGCACAAGCTCGGCCTCGACGTCGCCGCCATTCGTCGCGGCGATGGCGAGCGGATCGAGGGCCGCTTCCCGCGTGAGATCGCGCCGCTCGCGAACGAGCTCAACCTGCTGATGGCATCGAACCGGGAGATCGTCGAGCGAGCCCGCACTCATGTGGGCAACCTCGCCCACGCGCTGAAAACCCCGCTCAGCGTCATCACCAATGAAGGCGCCGTCGGGGCCCCGGATGCCGACCCGAGTACCTTTGCGGCCAAGGTGCGGGATCAGGCGCAGATCATGCGGGACCAGCTCACCTACTACCTCGATCGTGCCCGGGTGGCGGCTCGTTCGAGCGTGATCGGGACGGTGACGGACGTCAAGCCGGTCATCGATGGACTGGTCCGCACGTTCGAGAAGATCTATCGCGACCGGCACCTGACGTTCGACGTAGCGACCCTGGAAGGTCTTCGATTCCGGGGGGAGAAGCAGGACCTCGAGGACCTCGTCGGCAACCTCATCGACAATGCCGCCAAATGGGCCAGGAGCCGGATTTCGGTCGGGGTCGAAACCACCAGCGAGCCCGGAGAATCGGACGCGTCTATCCTGATCATCACGGTCGACGATGACGGGGTCGGCTTGTCCGAAGAAGCCCGAACCCTGGTCGTCAGCAGGGGCCGCCGGCTCGACGAGTCGAAGCCAGGGTCGGGCCTTGGCCTGTCCATCGTCACCGATCTCGCCGGTGTCTACGGCGGCGCCCTCACGTTGCTGACCAGCCCGCTCGGTGGTCTTCGCGCCGTGCTGCGCCTGCCCGGCAGCCGAACAGAGTTTCGCCCCAATGGCGTGTAAGGCGGGTAGGAAGGGGAAGATTTCGAGCGGGGTGCTGGCTTTGAGACCATCGGCGATATGGCGAAGGCCTTGTGTGGCGATCCTCGCGTCGGGGCTGGTGGCTGGCTGTGTCGGCGACAACGCCGGCGTGACCTTGACGTCCCTCGGCTCGGAAGCGGCACCGCGGGCGGAGCCGGCGGCGAGCGCACCGCCGCCGGTCTCGCTGGGCCCGTTGCTGGAAGGGCCGCTCGGAACGAGGCTGGCGGAGGCCGATCGCCACTCGGCCTTCGACGCTGAGACAGAGGCGCTGGCGAGTGGAGAGCGCAAGACCTGGCGCGGCAGCCGCGGCGTCTACGGCTTTGTCGTCCCCGGTGGTTCGGCGTCTGCCTCGGAGGGGTCGGAATGCCGGAGCTTCACGCATACGATCTACTTCGCCGGACGTCCGCAGATCGGCCACGGCGCCGGTTGCAAGGCTCCCGACGGTGCCTGGCGCATCACCGGGTGAAGGCCGGCGTCGAAGGTCCGTCCTCGTTTCGCGCCATGCCGTGACCATTTGCGTCCCCGCCGGCTCGAGGCGGTAGAGCTACCCGCATGGTTTGGATCGCCCTTGCCCTCATGACCCTCGGCGCCATGCTCAGCATCGCCTGGACCCTGGTCCGGCCGCGCCGCGCCGGGAGCGCCTTGCCGGCCGATGTGGCGTTCTACCGGGAGCAGATGGCCGAACTCGAGGACGATGTCGAACGGGGCCTGGTGCGGGAAGGGGATGCCGCTTCCACCAGCGCTGAACTCGGGCGGAGGCTGCTGATCGCGGCCAGGCGGGCGGAGGGGACGCGGACCACGGGGCGCGAGCGCTACCGGGCAGCGCTTCTGGTCCTCTGCCTGATGCCGGCTGCAGCCTTCGGCCTCTATCTGAAGATCGGTCGACCGATCTATGGCGACAAGCCGCTCGCCGCCAGGGCGGCCCCGACCGAGGACATCGCGGCCTTGGTTCAACGCGTCGAAGCGCATCTGGCGGGCTCACCCGACGACGCGCGCGGCTACGAACTCATCGCCCCGGTCTATATGCGGGTGGGCCGCTACGAGGACGCCGCCCGCGCCTTCGGCGAGGTGCTGCGCATCAGCGGCGATACGCCCGAACGGCTGGCCGCCTACGGGCAGGCGCTGGTGCTGGCCTCCGACGGAGTCGTGACCCAGCGGGCTCGCGACACGTTCGAGGCCGCGTTGAAGTCCGCTCCGGCCTTGCCGGAAGCCCGGTTCTTCCTCGGTCTCGCGGCCGCCCAGGACGGCGACAAGGCCCGGGCGGCCGAAGTCTGGGGCCGCCTCCTGACCGAGGCGCCTCCTGACGCACCCTGGGCCGATATGGTCCGGCGGCGGCTCGCGAGCCTCGATGGTGCGCCGACCCCCGTCTATGGTCCAGGCGCCGGATCGCCGCCCACGACCGCCGCGGACGGGGTCGCGGCCATGCCGGCCGAGCAGCGCGACGCGGTGATCCGCGGCA
>CAXSEU010000125.1:3388-5431 GCA_964236485.1 uncultured Lichenihabitans sp.
TTGGCGGCGCGCCTTGCGGCGAACGGCAGCGATCCGGAAGGCTGGTTGCGTCTTGTGCGATCCTATAAGGTCCTCGGCGAGACCGACAGGGCCCGTGAGGCCCTCGCTGACGCGCGGCGTTCGCTGAGCGGGGACGCCGGGTCCTCGGTGCGGCTTGATGCCTTGGCGCATGAACTCGGGTTGGGAGACTAGGCGGCATGCGGCGCAAGGCTAGGCGTCTGGTCCTGATCGTTGGCGCCCTCGGGGTCGGGGGCTTGGCGGCCGGGCTCGTGCTCTTCGGGTTGCGCGACAGCGTCGTCTTCTTCTACGCGCCGACCGAACTCGTCGCGAAGGCGCCCGCGCCCGGCACGCGCCTGCGGGTCGGTGGCCTCGTCGAGCAGGGCTCGGTGGCGCATACGGGTCCCAACACCATCAGCTTCGCCGTCACCGACGCCAATGCCAGGGTGCAGGTGTCCTACACCGGACTGTTGCCGGATCTGTTCCGCGAGGGACAGGGAGTCGTGGCCGAGGGGGCCCTCGATGCCTCGGGATCCTTCCGGGCCGAATCGGTGCTCGCCAAGCACGACGAGACCTACATGCCCCGCGACGTGGCGGATGCACTGAAGAAGAAGGGGGAATGGCGCGGAGAGGCCGCCACGAGCGTCGCCCCGCCGTCCGCTTTCGGCGAAGCGGCACCCGGCCGGACGGCCAAGCGGTGAGGGTGCCCCGATGATCGTCGAGACCGGGCATTATGCCATGGTGCTCGCCCTGGTACTAGCGGCGATCCAGTCCGTGCTGCCGCTCTGGGGCGCGATCCGGCGCGATCCGGCACTGATCGGCACCGCGGTCCCGATCGCCTGCGCGCAGTTCGTCTTCGTCGCCTACAGTTTCGCCGCGTTGACCTACGCCCACGTCGAGTCGGATTTTTCGGTCGGCAACGTCTTCGAGAATTCCCATTCGCTGAAGCCCCTCGTCTACAAGGTCGCCGGCGTCTGGGGCAATCACGAAGGCTCGATGCTGCTGTGGGTGCTGATCCTGGCACTGTTCGGCGCGCTGGTCGCGGCTCTTGCCCGTTCCATGCCGGACGGCCTTCGCGCCGCGACGCTGGGCGTGCAGGGCTGGATCGCCTCGGCCTTCCTGCTGTTCATCCTCCTGACCTCGAACCCCTTCGCGCGCCTCGATCCCGCGCCGTTCGAGGGGCGCGACCTCAATCCGCTGCTCCAGGATCCCGGCCTCGCCATCCATCCGCCGCTGCTCTACCTCGGTTATGTCGGCTTCTCGATCGTCTTCTCCTTCGCCGCGGCGGCGCTGATCGTCGGCCGGGTCGATGCCGGCTGGGCACGGTTCGTGCGGCCCTGGGCCTTGACGGCCTGGGTTTTCCTGACCCTCGGCATCGCCATGGGCTCCTACTGGGCCTACTACACGCTCGGCTGGGGCGGCTTCTGGTTCTGGGATCCGGTCGAGAACGCCTCGCTGATGCCCTGGCTCGCCGGAACCGCGCTGCTCCACTGCACGGCCGTGATGGAGAAGCGTGAGGCGCTGAAGATCTGGACGATCTTCCTCTCCATCGTGACGTTCTCGCTGTCGCTGCTCGGCACCTTCCTGGTTCGCTCCGGTGTATTGACCTCGGTTCACTCCTTCGCCGAGGATCCGACGCGCGGCGTCTTCATTCTGCTCATCCTCGTGGTGTTCATCGGCGGCTCGCTCGGCCTCTACGCCTGGCGCGCCCCGACCCTGCGGCCCGGCGGCCTGTTCGCACCCGTGTCGCGCGAGGGCGCCCTGGTGTTCAACAACCTGTTCCTGTCCGCCGCCTGCGCCACGGTGCTGATCGGAACGCTCTATCCGCTGGGGCTCGAGGCGCTGACGGGCGCCAAGATCTCGGTCGGCGCCCCCTTCTTCAATCTCACCTTCGGCCCCTTGCTGATCCCGCTGCTCCTCGCCATGCCGATCGGGCAGTCGCTCGCCTGGAGGCGTGGTGATCTCCTCGGCGCCGCGCAACGTGTCGTGGCCGCGGCCCTCGCCGGCCTCGCGGTCGCGGTCGTCGGCCTCGCGCTGACGCGCGGC
>CAXSEU010000125.1:5441-5951 GCA_964236485.1 uncultured Lichenihabitans sp.
CCGTACCCCGAGACACCGGTGCGCATCGGCAAGAACGTTCCCATCATCGGCCGGGACGCCTGCGGGAAGTTCCCGACGAGCCGCTTGGTGACGACGGTGCGGGGATCGAAAAAGCGGCGCTGGCGAAAATCTTCGAAGCATTCGAGCAGGGCGGCGCCAAGGTAACGCGCCGCTTTGGGGGGCTGGGCCTCGGGCTGGCGATCTATGTGATCGCTGGCGCGCTTTCGGAACTCGCGCTCCGCATTCGGCCGAGAGCCATGCCCTGGAGCGCGCTGCTGTCGCGGGCGAGGGGACTGCCCCGCTCCGCCTGGGGCACGGCTATCGCCCATGCGGGGCTTGGCGTCACCCTGATGGGCCTCGCCGCGACCGGGTGGGGCGTCGAGCGGGTCGTCGCGGTGCGGCCGGGCCAGAGCGTCGACCTCGGACGCTACGCGGCGACGATCGCGGATGTATCGTCGCGCGCCGGTCCCAACTACAGCGAGGTCGTGGCGCGCACCGACATCCGCGAGG
>CAXSEU010000125.1:5961-8956 GCA_964236485.1 uncultured Lichenihabitans sp.
CCACGACCGGCAGGCTGAGATACAGCACGTCGTCGCGCACCGACATCCGCGAGGGGGGCCGGGTCATTGCCACCATCGAGCCGTCGAAGCGCAGTTTCTCCACACGGCAGATGACCGTCGCCCAAGCCGGCATCGTCACGCTCGGGCTGGGGCAAATCTATGTCAGCTTGGGTGATGTCCATCCCGACGGCACCCTGGACGTGCGCATGTTCTGGAAGCCGCTCGTGGCATTGATCTGGCTCGGCGCGATCGTCATGGCCTTCGGAGGCGCGCTCTCGCTGTCCGACCGGCGGCTGAGGGTCGGGGTCGCGTCGCGGGCCCGCCGGGAGGTGCTGCTTCCCTCCGCGGCGCCGACGGCGGCGGAATGACGCCCGCCTGCGCCGGCCTCGCAACATCGCGCATGACTTGTCCGGTGCTTTTGGTCCTTCTCCCGATGCTCTTTGCGCCACTGCCCGCCCGTGCCGTGCAGCCGGACGAGATCATGCGCGATCCCGCGCTCGAGACGAGGGCGCGCGACATATCGAGCGAGCTGCGCTGCCTCGTCTGCCAGAACCAGTCGATCGACGATTCCGCCGCGCCCTTGGCGCGCGACCTCAGGGTCGTCGTGCGCGAGCGTCTGGAGGCGGGCGACAGCGACGTTGCCGTGCGGGCCTATCTCGTGGCGCGTTACGGCGACTTCGTGCTGCTGAAACCTCCCTTGAAGCCCGAAACCCTGCTGCTTTGGGGTGCACCCTTTGCGGTTCTGGTGCTCGGTGGAGCCGGGCTGGTGTTCCGGCGAAAGCGCCAGGTGCTGGCGACGCCCCCGCTCAGCCCCGACGAGCAGACCGCGCTCGAGGCACTGGTGCGAGACACCGGCCGATAGGGCGTCGATCGACCTTAACAAAGTTTCATGCCTGGGAAATGGCAAGGCAAGGTCTCGTGCACCATGTTCACCCCTGCGAGCGCCGCCGGATGGTGGTGCCGAGGATTTCCAGGAGAGACCCATGCTCAAGCCTACAACGATGCGCTCGGCGCTGCTTGGCGCCGTTGCCGTTGCCGCCCTCGGCGGAACGGTCGCCGCTCCCTATCTGTCGTCGGGCTATCCGGCCTACGCGGCCCAGATCACCGGCGAGCCTGCCCCGGCTCAGATCGCACCGGGTTCCTTCGCCGACGTGGTCGATCGGGTCAGCCCGGCCGTCGTCGCCGTGAAGGTCAAGATTGTCGACAGTTCCGACGACTCCGACCAGGCGCAGTCCATGCCGGAGATGCCCAACATCCCGAAGGGCGATCCGCTCGAGCGCTTCTTCCACCAGTTCGGCAACCGCAACGGCGCTCCGCAGCAGCACAGCCATCCACACGTCGGCCAGGCTCAGGGTTCCGGTTTCATCATCTCGGCCGACGGCTTCATCGTGACCAACAATCACGTGGTGGAAAATGCCACTGACGTTCAGGTCGTGCTGCAGGACGGCAAGACCGTTGCGGCCAAGGTGGTGGGCACCGACAAGAAGACCGACCTCGCCCTTCTCAAGCTGAACTCCGGCTCGAATTACCCGTTCGTCCAGTGGGGTGAAAAGACGCCACGCGTCGGCGACTGGGTGATGGCGGTCGGCAATCCGTTCGGGCTCGGCGGCACCGTGACGGCGGGCATCGTCTCGGCGCGCGGTCGCGACATCGGCGCGGGCCCTTACGACGATTTCCTGCAGATCGACGCGCCGGTGAACCGGGGAAATTCCGGCGGTCCGACCTTCAACACCCAGGGACAGGTGGTTGGCGTCAACACCGCCATCTACTCGCCTTCAGGGGGCAGCGTCGGCATCGGCTTTGCCATTCCCACCGAAGTCGCGAAGGATGTGATCGACAATCTCCGGGACAAGGGCAGCGTGGCACGCGGCTGGATCGGCGTGCAGATTCAGCCGGTCACGTCCGACCTCGCCGACACGATGGGGCTCAAGGACACCAAGGGCGCCCTGGTGGCGGAACCGCAGCCCGGCTCGCCGGCCGCTGACGCCGGCATCAAGTCCGGTGACGTGATCACCGCCGTCAACAATGAGACGGTGGAGGGGCCGCGCGATCTCGCGCGCCGGATCGCCGCCATGGGCCCGGCCAAGAAGGTCGAGGTCACGGTCTGGCGGGACGGCACCCAGAAGACCTTCGGCATGACGCTCGGCACCTTGCCGTCCGACAAGGTCGCCAAGGCCGACGTGCCGGCGCAGGACGAGCGGGCGCAGATGTCCTCGCTGGGCCTGTCGCTCGCGCCGGCGGCCTCAGTCGCCGGTGCCGGGAACGACGGCGTCGTCGTGGCCGACATCGATCCCGAGGGCGCCGCCGCCCAGAAGGGCTTGAAGACGGGCGACGTCATACTGGAGGCCGGCGGCAAGGCCGTGTCGCGTCCGGCCGATGTCACGGCTGCCATGGACGCCGCCAAGAAGGACGGTCACAAGGCCGTGCTGCTGCGGGTCAAGTCCGGCGACGCCATACGCTACGTCGCGCTCGGAACGCCGAACGCCGGCTGAACCCGGGCCGGGTGTACGGCGAGACGGCAGGCCGGAGCCGGCCTGCCGTCTCGCGGGCGAGGATCAATCGGCATGCGCATTCTGATCATCGAGGACGACGCTGAAGCCCTGACCTATCTGAGCAAGGCGTTCACGGAGGCCGGGCACGCGGTCGATGCTGCGGTCGATGGCCTCGAGGGTTACGCCATGGCGGAGGGCAGTGCCTACGACGTCATCATCGTCGACCGCATGCTGCCGAAGCTGGACGGTCTCTCCCTGATCGGCGGCCTGCGCCAGCAGGGCATCGAGACCCCGGTCCTGATCCTGTCCGCCCTCGGGCAGGTCGACGATCGCGTCAAGGGCCTGCGGGCCGGCGGCGACGACTACCTCAGCAAGCCCTATGCGTTCTCGGAGCTGCTGGCGCGGGCCGAGATCCTCGCCGGGCGCAAGTCTGGCGACCGTACCGATCCGACCGTCTACCGGGTGGGTCCGCTCGTGCTGGACCGGCTCGCCCATAAGCTCAC
>CAXSEU010000126.1:0-5645 GCA_964236485.1 uncultured Lichenihabitans sp.
GGCGGTCATGATGCAGAGCATCAGGGCGAGGACCATCAGCATCACGAGCAGGCCATGGACGAGGCCGCCGCCGCCCACCATGCCCGCGAGAGCGTCGGCGACGCCCGAGCCGTCGACGATCGGCGTCGCCAGCATGCCGTTGAGCCCGAGCACCCCCTGGAATGTGAAGGGCACCAGGATGTATAGCACAAGACACAGGAGGCCGGAGTAGAAGATGGCCTTGAACGTGTCCGTGCCGGGGTTCTTGAATTCGCTGGTGTAGCAGACCGCTGTCTCGAAGCCGTAGGTCGACCAGGCCGCGATGAAGAGGCCGCCCAGCACCAGCGTCCAGCCCGGGATGTTCCAGGCGCCGGCGTCCGGCGCGTAAGCGGTCGCGAGCGGTACGAGCGGGGCGAAGTTGGCCCAGTTGATCTGACCAGTCAGGATCGGCACGACGCCGACGATCAGCATGGGAACGATCACCAGCAGTCCGATGTATTTCTGCACGTTGGCCGTGCCGAGGATGCCGCGGTGCTGGATCGCGAAGGTGATCAGCATGAGGAGGGCACCGATGAAGAACGTCGCGTTGAGCGAGAAGCTCACCGGACCCAGCATGTGGCCCCAGAGTGTCCAGGCGCGGAGTGCCGGGGTGGCGGCGGCCGTGACGGCCGTGACGGCATCGGCCGGTGCCGTACCGGCATGCGCCGCGACGTAGGCCGCGACCTCGGGCGACGCCGGGGTGAAGGCCGGGATCGGCGCGACGGCGTTCAACAGATAGGCGGCCGCGATGGAGCAGCCGAGGGACAGCACCGGCGACCAGGCGAACCAGTTGCACCAGACCGACAGCGGGGCGATGAGGCGCGAATAGGGCAGCCAGGCGGTCGCCCCATAGATCGAGGCGCCGCCGGACTTGTTGGGGAACAGCCCGGCGATTTCGGCGTAGGTGAAGGACTGGATGAAGCCCATCATCATCGACACGGTCCAGATCAGGAAGGCGAGCGTGCCGGTCGTGCCGGCGATGCCGCCGATCGAGAACAGCACCAGCGCCGGCACGCCGCTGGCGACCCAGAAGGCGCCGCGCCAATCGATGGACCGCTGCAATTGTCCGGCGGCGGGCATCAGGTGGTCGTCTGTCGTGGCTGTCATCGTGCCCCCGGGGATGATGGAATCTGACGATCATGCCACCGCGGCATCGACCCGTCTTAAAAAAATCTTTCCTGCAGGTGAAATCTGTCAGATCGTGAGACTGCGTCAAATCCATAGTTCGTCGTCCTGCCTGGTTTCGCGACAGCCGCCGACTTCGTGGCCGGCGCGCGAGCCTGCGAAGATCGCGATGTGCGGGCGCGGCAGGATTTACTGCTGGACAGGCTACCTTCTTGTCTGGAAATTCGGCTCGTGGCGCGTCGCCCGCACCGATGATCGAACCCGAGAGGTCATAATGAGCGTGATGTCATGGCGGCGATCACCGCTGGCCGGGAGGCACAGGGCTCTGGGATCCAATCTCGAGGATTGGAACGGCATGGAGACGGCCTGGACCTACGCGGGCAGCGATATTGCCGACGAACACGAGGCCATCCGCACCAAGGCGGCCATCATGGACGTATCGGGCCTGCGCAAGGTCCACCTCGTCGGGCCGCACGCGCATCACATCCTCCAGCGGGCCACGACGCGCGATGTCCGCAAGGTCTATCCGGGAAAATCCGTCTACGCCTGCATGCTCGACGACGGCGGCAAGTTCACGGACGATTGCATCCTCTATCGCACCGGTCCCAACGCCTGGATGGTCGTGATCGGATCGGGCACCGGCTACGAGGAACTGACGCGGGACATCGTCGGCAAGAACGCGGCGATCCTCTTCGACGACGACCTTCAGGACCTGTCGCTGCAGGGCCCCCTCGCGGTCGACTACCTCGAAAAGCATGTCCCCGGCATTCGCGCCCTGAAATATTTCCATCACCTGCAGACGACGCTGTTCGGCCATGCGGTGATGATTTCACGCACGGGCTATACGGGCGAGCGCGGCTACGAGATCTTCTGCCGGGCCGAGGATGCGCCGGCCATCTGGGACCGGATCGTCGCGGAGGGAAAGGCGATGGGCATTGTGCCCGCCTCCTTCACGGCGCTCGATTGGCTGAGGGTCGAGAGCTATCTGCTGTTCTACCCCTACGACAATTCGCAGATGTATCCCTTCGCGGACGAGCCGCCGGGCGACACGCTGTGGGAACTCGGCCTCGACTTCACGGTGTCGCCTGGCAAGACCGGCTTTCGGGGCGCCGAGGAGCACGCACGGTTGCGCGGCAAGGAGCGCTTCAAGATCTTCGGCGTGGTCGCCGAGACCGAGGAGGTGTTGGACGCTGGGGACGCGCTTTTCGCCGATGGCGACAAGGTTGGCGTCGTCACCTGCGGCATGTATTCCCGCCAGACCGGGCGCTCGCTCGCCATCGCCCGCATGAGCGTCGATGCCGCCCGGAGCGGCACGCCGCTCGAGGTTCGCGGCAAGGCCGTGCAATGCCGCGCCAGGGCAGAGCCCATCGCGTTCGACGATCCGAAGAAAACCAAGCGCAACGCCGCATGAGCGCTTCGGGCGCCACCCCCTCCAGCCCGGCGATCGATCGCCATGCCTGAACCCAGCATCAAGAGCCGCCCCGTCTACGGGACGTTGCAGCCCCGGCCCGGCTCGCTCCACCTCTTCGTCGCCGATGCCGAGGGCGCCGCCGCGATCCTGGATCTCGCCCGCAAGGCTCCGCCGGACTTCTTTTCACGCGCCCACATCATCTACGTCGCGGCGGCGAAGAGCGCAGGCGGCGAAAGGCAGGATTTTGGTGGCAGGCTTCAGGCCCTCGGCCCCGACGCCTATTACGAAGGGCCGACCATCGCCGCGGCCCTGCCACGCCTCACGCAGACCTTGTCGACAGCGCGCATGGGAACGCGCGTCTATCTTGCCGGAACCGAGGGGCTGATCGGCCAGGCCATGCGGCTGGCGCTCGAGGTCGGCATCGACCACGTCGCGATCGAAACCGAGCATCGGGGATCGCTCAAGCGGCGGGTGCAATGCGTCCACTGCAAGGGCATCACGGAAGACGTGACGACCCAACCCGTCGCCTGCGCCCATTGCGGGCTTCACCTCTTCGTTCGCGATCATTATTCTCGCCGCATCGCGGCCTTCCAGGGCGTCTGCATCGACGCGGAAGAGCCGGGCGTCCTGCCGCCCGCCGAGGAGATCTACCGTTGAGCGACCGGGCGCCGAAGATCGCCGTGATGGTCACGGACGTCGTCGAGGTCACGCCGCTGATCAAGCGCTTCCGCTTCGCGGCGCTCGATGGCGCGCCCCTGCCGAGCTTCGCCGGCGGGGCCCATGTGGTGGTGGAGATGCGCGACGGCGACATCTTGAGGCGCAACGCCTATTCGCTGATGAGCCGCCCGACGGATCGGTCCCATTACACGATCAGCGTGCGGCGCGACGACGTGGGGCGCGGCGGCTCGCGCTACCTCCACGACAACGTCCGGCCCGGTGCGAGGCTCGCCATCAGCTATCCGGTCAATCTCTTCCCGGTCGAGCAGCGGGCCGGAAAGCATCTGCTGATCGCCGGTGGCATCGGCATCACGCCCTTCCTCGCGACCCTGGACCAACTGCACCGCGACCGCCGCCCCTTCGAACTCCATTACGCGATCCGGTCGCGGGAGCATGCGGCCTATGCGGACGACCTCGTCGCCGACCACGGCGCGCGGGTGAAGATCTATCACGACGACCGAGGCGAGAAAATCGACCTCGACCGCCTTCTCGGGTACCAGCCGCTCGGCACCCATCTTTATGTCTGCGGGCCGACGCCCATGATCGACTGGGTGCTGGGTTCGGCGCGCCGCCTCGGTTGGCCGGAGCAGACGCTTCACGTGGAACGCTTCATCGCGCCTGCCATCGGTCAGCCCTATGACCTCAGGCTCGCGCGCTCCGGCATCGAGGTGCGGGTCGGCTCCCATCAGAGCATGCTCGAAGCCATCGAGGTCGCCGGTGTGGATGCGCCCTACATGTGCCGCGGCGGCGCCTGCGGGCAATGCGAGACCGGGGTGCTGCATTGCGAGGGCACGCTGCTCCACCACGACCACTTCCTCACCGAGGCCGAAAAGGCGTCCGGGCGGAAGGTCATGCCTTGCGTGTCGCGCTTCGAAGGCGCCTCACTGGTTCTCGATCTCTGATCCCGACGCTGGAGGTGCCGGATGGGCATCGCATTTCGCAACGAAACCTTCCGCGACGACTTCACCTTCCGCAACAGCCCGGCCGGAATCCGCCGCTTTCCGTTCCCGTTCGACCGCGACGACTACATGTATGCGGTCAACATCGAGCCTCACGTCAAAGGACGGTCCGACTCTGCCTTCGAGAACCTGATCGACGTCGACGAGCACTACGTCGCCGAGATGCGGGATCGGGCGGTGGTCCTCAAGGAGGACCCGCTCCGCTGTCAGTCGCTGCCTCACATGACGCTGGCCGGATGGGACCTCCTCGAACTGCTGATGGAGCAGCAGGCGGCAGGCTATCCTGACCATTTCGAATTGCATCGGCAGGGGAACGACTGGCACTGGATCAACCGCCCGCTCGGCATCGACGATGCCTTCAGGTTCGGCGACGAGTCGACGCTTCCCTACGGCCCGATGGAATACATCACGCGCCAGTCGCAGGGCGATTTCTGCATCCTCGATCAGCGCGACAACAATCTTTGGATGGATGCCGGCATCGTCACCACCCAGGCCGACTGGTCGCTCGATTTCGACATCGGCATGAACTTCATGGAATGGCACGCTCCGGTGCCCCGGGCCCACGAGATGGGGGTCTTCGACCGCGCCTTGAAGTTCATGCTAAACCTGCGTCAGGGGCAGCCGATGCGGCGGTTCAACTGGACCATGACCATCAATCCGCGCCTCGATACGAGCCCCGAGAACTACCACAAGTGGGGTCCGGATCGCGCCTCCGTGACGCCCGAGAACGTCGGTCGCAAGGTGCACCTCCGGGTGGAACTGCAAAGCTTCTGGCGGCTGCCGCGCTCCAACGCCATCGTGTTCCCGATCCGCTGCTACCTGATCGCGCTCGACGAACTCGTCACCGTGCCCAAATGGGCCCGCCGCATGCACCGTGTGCTGCGCAATCTGCCGGAGGACCTCGCGTCCTACAAGGGCCTGCCCCGCTGGCGGCAGACGGCGCTCGACTACCTCGCGCCCTTCGACGACGGCGCGCCGACCTCACCCGGGACGGGGCCCGACTGAGGATTGGTCGGTCGGCAGGCAGGCGAGTGCCTCGCCGGCCCGGATGGCGGCCGTCAGAACCTCGATGTCCTCGGTCGTGCTGCGGTCCTGATCCACGAAGGCGACATGGCGACGAACAAAGCCGTGCAGCGCCTGCACGGCGGCCGCCGACCGATCGAGGGGCCGCACGTCGACCGCCTGCGCGGCGATGATCATCTCGCAGGCGAGGACCTGCTGGAGCGTGGCGATCTGGGCCGAAGTGCGGCGCACCGCCAGCAGGGTGAAGGGCGCCTCGTCCTCGACCCCGAAGGGCGTCGCGTCGTCGTTCGAGACCGGGGCTGAGCTGTCGCGCGCCTCGCGGTTGAGGGTATGGCCGACGATGCCGAGGAGGCCGACGCAAAGACGGTCATCACTGTACTCCTACTCCGCGA
>CAXSEU010000126.1:5655-8946 GCA_964236485.1 uncultured Lichenihabitans sp.
ACCCCGGAGCGCGTGACGGACCCGCCGTTGGTCAGCCGTCCGGCGAGCCCCGACACCTCGGGGTCGAGCAGCCGCGACGCGCGCTGCGAGGATATGGTGCCGACCTGCGCCAGGCCGAGGCGCATCGCATCGAAGGCGACGGCCATCGCGGCGGTGTGGAAATTGCCGGTCGAGAGGATCTCGTCGTCATCCGCGAGGATCAGCGGATTGTCGGCGGCGCAGTTCAGTTCCACCTCGACGCTGTCCCGCGCCCAGCCGAGCGCCGTTCGGGCCGCGCCGTGGACGTGGGTGGCGCAGCGCAGGCTGATCGGATCCTGGATGCGCCGGGGAACGCCCGCCTGGAACAGGGCCGATCCGACCAGGAGCGCACGCAGGCGCCTCGCCGCCTCGACCTGCCCGGCTGCCGGATGCGCGGCGGCGATCCGCTCGTCGAAGGGGCTCGGGTTGCCGACGAAGGCCTCATAGGTCATGGCCAGCACGGCGTCGGCCAGATCGAGGAACGCCAGCGCATCCGCGATCGCGAGGGCACCGAAGCCGATCGAGACCGCGTTCGAACTGCACAGCGCCAGGCCTTCCTTCTCGGTCAGTTCGAGCGTGGCGATGCCGGCGCGGCGCATCGCCTCCGCGCCGCCCAGCACCTCGCCCTCGAACTCGGCGCGGCCGAGCCCCACGATGGGCAGCGCCAGATTGGCGCAGAGGAGAAGATCCGACGTGCCGATCGAGCCGATGGACGGCACCAGTGGCGTCACGCCCCGACCCAGCATCGCCATCTGGGTCTCGACGATCGCGGGCCGGGCGCCCGCCCCGCCGCGCGCCAAGGTGGCGGCGCGCACGAAAAGCGCCGCCCGGGCGACCTCCCGGGGCAGGGCCGGCCCGGCACCCGAGGCCCTGGCCTTCAGCATGGCTTCGCTGAACCCCCGACGCTCCTCCGCCGGGATGGTGCTCGTGGCCCGGTTGCCGAGTCCGCGCGTCAGCCCGTAGACGGGCCTGTCGGCGCGGGCCCAGGAATGGAGCACCCCCTCGGCGTCGCGCATCCTTTGCGCCGCATCCGCATCGAGCACCGCTGCCGCGCCGTTCCGGGCCACGCCGGCCACATCCGCGACCGTGATGCGATCTCGTCCCAAGGCTATCGTCATGTACCAATGGTCCTCCAGCGGGGGGCGTCAGTGTTGTTCCATGATCTTCGATTTCGCCGCGAGATCGCCGCCCCGCCAGACGTAGAGGGCGAGCAGCGGCTCCGATTGCGTGCGCATCGCATGGGGCATCCAAGGCGGATGGTGAATCGGTACGCCGACCGGGCGAAGCGCATGACCTTCGTCGCCCCGCATCCACGAGGCGGAGCCCGCGAGCGGCAGGTAGAGTTCCTCCGCCTCGTGGGCATGGGCTGGATATTCGATGTTCGGCCCAAGCATCAGCAGCCCGCACGCGAGCTCCGTGCTGGGGATCGGGCCGCGTAGCCCGATGAACTCCGTCCAGCCATACCGATCCAGGAACGCGGCGCCGAAATCGGCCGCCCCATAGGTTTGCTGCCAGCTCAGCGCGTCGGCGTGATCGACGATCGCGCGAACCAGCGGCGCCGTTGCGGGCGAGGGCTGCGCCGCATCGAGCCAATCGAGAACCGGCAGCCGCCGGGGCTCGGCTCGGCGCCGGACGAGGAATTCAGGCCAATCCTGAAGGAACGGCCGCGCCGGCACCATCGTGTCGAGCAGGGTCTTGGCCGCGAGGGCTAGCGAAGCGGCGGGCGAGGCCGTCCTTGTGGGAGCCATGCCTCACCTGTTAGCACGACATCGTCCGGGCGCCAGCGGCGATGTGGCGCGTTCTTCGCCGAGGGAACGCACCAGCGGGCCCGGGGAAATCGCCGCATGGCGAACCCGCCAGCCGCCGGCTCACGCGGGCAGGTCGAACGCCGTGGGCTCGAAGTCGCGATGCACGCCGCAGAACTCGCAGGTGACGCCGATGCGCCCGTCCGGGCCGACCATGTCCCGTCGTTCCTCGGGCGAGAACGAGCGCAGCATGCCCTCGATGCGTTCGCGCGAGCACCGGCAGGCGTCGCGCATGGCCTGGGGCTCGAAGACCTTCACGCCGCGCTCGTGAAAAAGCCGAAAAAGCAGCCTTTCGCTCGACAGGGTCGGATCGACGAGTTCGTGGTCCTCCACGGTTCCGGCCAGGGCCTTGGCCTCCGCCCAGCTCTCGTCCTCGGAGAGTTCGGGAACGAACTCGGGCGGCGCGTCGCCGGGATGAAGGTCCGCGACGCGGCGGCGGTCCTCGGATTCCGGCAGGAACTGCACCAACAGCCCACCGGCCCGCCAGCGGCTGCCTTCGCCCGTGATGTTCTGTGCCACGGCGAGCCGCACCAGGGTCGGGATCTGTTCGGACTGAGTGAAATATTGGTGCGCCGCGGCTTCGAGGCCCTGGCCTTCGAGTGGCACGACGCCCTGATAGCGGGACGTATCCTGGCCCTGGTCGATGGTTAGGGCCAGATGGCCGTGCCCGAGGAGCTCGGCCGGGTTCTGCCGCGCCGATGCGCCCTCGATCCTGGCGGCGTCGAAGCGCGCGAAAGCCCGGATGCGGTCGGGCGCGTCGAAATCGACGACCAGCATGTCCACGACGCCGTCGGTCTTGGTCTGCAGTTGGAAGCGGCCCTCGATCTTGAGCGATGATCCGAGCAGCGCCGTGAGAGCCGCGGCTTCGCCGACGAGCCGCGACACGGCTTCGGGATAGCGATGCTGCGTCAGAATGTGGTCGACGGCCGGCCCGAGGCGGATGACGCGGCCGCGCACGTCGAGCGGGTCGACCGCGAACGGCAACACGAGATCGTCCTGGCCCTGGTCGGAAACCGGCCGCTCGAAGACGGCGGGGCTCATGGCCGACCCGCCGCGGTGGCGGTGCCGACGGCGCCGAGGCACCAGGCCAGGATGCCCTTCTGGGCGTGCAAGCGGTTCTCGGCCTCGTCGAAGACGACCGACTGCGGCCCGTCGATGACCTCGTCCGTGACTTCCTCGCCCCGATGGGCCGGCAGGCAGTGCATGAAGATCGCGTCCTTGCCGGCGGCCGCCATGAGCCGCGCGTTCACCTGATAGGGCGCCAGGAGGTTGTGGCGGCTGCCCGCATCCTCGTCGCCCATGGATACCCAGCAGTCCGACACCACGGCATCTGCGCCGCGCACCGCCTCGTGGGGATCCGCGGTGACCATCACGCGAGCGCCGTTGCGGCGCGCCCAGTCGAGCAGCGAGGCCTGCGGCCCAAGCGACTCCGGGCTCGCCACGTTCATGCGGAAGCCGAAGCGCAGCG
>CAXSEU010000127.1:0-4228 GCA_964236485.1 uncultured Lichenihabitans sp.
GCGAAGCCGCCTGGCTTCCGGTGGTGCGGGCAGCCGCCATCGAGGCCATGATGGACCGAATCCGCTACGACCTCGTGGCGATCCGCATCCGCCACGACCTCTTCTTCTCGGAGCGCTCCCTGACGGCGGGGCAGGACATCGTCGCCGCCACCATAGCGGCGCTGCGCGAGCGAGGCCTGGTCTACGAAGGCCGTCTGCCTCCGCCCAAGGGGCAGGCGGCGGAAGACTGGGAAGATCGCGAGCAGATCCTGTTCCGCTCGACGGAGTTCGGCGACGCCGCCGACCGGGCACTGGTCAAGTCGGACGGCTCCTACACCTATTTTGCCTCCGACATCGCCTATCACAAAAGCAAGATCGATCGAGGTTTCGCAACGCTGATCGATGTCGTCGGGGCCGACCATGGCGGTTACGTGAAGCGGATGCAGGCGGCGGTCGCGGCGCTCAGCGACCGGACCGCGAGCCTCGACATGAAGCTCTGCCAGCTCGTCAAGCTCATGCGCAACGGTGAACCCGTCAAGATGTCGAAGCGGGCCGGGGATTTCGTCACCTTGCGCGACGTCGTGGAGGAGGTGGGCGCGGACGCGGTCCGCTTCATGATGCTGTTCCGCAAGAACGAGGCGGCGCTCGAATTCGATCTCGCCAAGGTCATCGAACAATCCAAGGACAACCCGGTCTTCTACGTGCAATATGCCCATGCGAGAGCGTGCTCGGTGTTCCGCACCGGGAAGGCGGCCTTTCCGGGACTCGACTTCGACGCGGCGTCCCTCGAGGGTGCGGACTTCGGTCTGCTGACCGACGAGGGCGAGGTCGGCCTCCTGAAGTTGATCGCCCAGTATCCGCGACTGATCGAGTCCGCCGCCTTGTCGCACGAACCCCATCGCGTGGCTTTCTATCTCTACGATCTCGCCAGCGCCTTTCATGCGCAGTGGAACCGAGGCAAAGATCATCCGCAATTACGCTTTGTTAACGAGAACGAGACAGTTTTAACTTGCGCGAGGCTGGCGCTGGTGTCGGCTTCAACGTTTGTTCTCCGCTCCGGCCTCGGCATTCTCGGGGTGAATGCTCCGGAGGAGATGCGTTGATGCCCCACCGGACCGGCCGCTGATCGGCGACGATCGGAACGCTCTGCCCTTTGTGACTCGGGCGATCCTGGAGATCAGGGTTCCGTCACCAATTGGCCATGGCGCACCGTCAAGCTGCTCGCGATTGCAAGGTGAGGTGCTGTTATGAGTGAAGCCGCGAGATCGCATCGTTCCGAGGTCCGGGTGGAGCCCTACATGGAGCCTCCCGCCGGCCTGCGGTCCGATGCCGGCGATCCCCTGGCCGAGCTGGCCCAACTCGTCGGCCAGGACGATCCCTTCCGCAACATGTTCCGCAAGGGGAAGCCTGACGGGCGATCCTCCGGACCTGCCATCGACGTGGCTCGGCGGACCCCTGAGCGGGCCTATAGCGGGGCCGCTGAAACCTACGCGACGGATGCCGAAACCGAACAGGATCGCCATTGGGCGGCCGAGGAGGCTCGGGCGCTTGGTCTGCGGCCTTCGTCTCACGACGAGGAGGAGGGGCATCAGGCGGACGGCGGCACGGACCAATGGGACGAGCCTCACGACCGCGACCAAGCGGCATATGCATCGGACGGCGGCTACGGCGACGAGACCCACGAGCACCACTCCGAAGCCGCCTCGCTCGACGGGCCGCATTACGCGGCATCCCCGCTCACGCCGGACCTTTGGGCGGAGCGTTCCGAGGCGGCCGAAGCGCTTCAGCATGCCTCGCCCGCACTGTCCGATGAAGCCGCGGCCGATGCGCGATCGCCGCGACGGCCGCTCATCGTTCTCGTAGCCGTGCTGGCGCTGACGGGCGGCGGGCTCGCGGCGACGTTCCTGTCGCGGCCGAGCCAGGGCGGCCCGGCAGCCGCCGGGGTCACGCCGACCATCATGGCCGCGAGCGGGCCGACCAAGGTGAAACAGACGGACGGACCCTCGGAGGCGGCGCCGGTCGACGCCGATGCCGCTCTCCTCAGCACCAAGGTCGGCAGCAGCGGCCCGGTGCGCGTCGTCAACAGCCAGGAGCAGCCGATCGATCTGGCGCAGCTTCCAAAAAGCCCCGGCGGATCACCGGACGCCTCGGGTTCGAACGCCTCCAGCCCCTTCCCCGAGCCCAGGAAGGTCAAGACCTTCCTGGTTCGCCCCGACGGCTCGCTCTTGAATTCTGCCGCCGCCGCGCCGGCGCCGGCTCGCGCCGCCGTTCCCCAGATGGCGGCCATGGCCGGCCAGACCGACGGTGCCGCGCCGACCCCCGCTGCCCGGCCGTCCACGCCCAAGACCGGCAACCATGGATCGGCGACGCCAAAGGCTGCGCCGGCCTCGATCGCCGACATCGCCGCCGCCGAGGACAAGCAGCCGGCGTCGCCGGCCAGCAAGCCCGGGACCAGCAAGCCGATCGAGATGGCGGAGGCCTCCACCGCCGACGCTACGGCGTCGACCGGCAGCGGCGGCAATTTCGCCCTGCAGCTCGCGGCTTCCCCGAACGAGGAGGACGCGCGCGCCGCCTTCACGCGGCTGCAGAAGAAATATTCCGAACTCGGCGCCTTCCAGCCCACGGTGAAGAAGGTCGATAACGGCCAGAAGACCGTGTATCGCCTGCGGGTCGGCAACCTGAGCCAGGATCAAGCCAAGACGCTCTGCTCGCACATGCAGGCCAACGGCGGCAGCTGCTTCGTGGTCCACAATTGAGCCCGGCACCGCGGGCCTTCATCTGCGGCTGCGCGGGCTATGCATTCGATGCGGACGAGCGGGCCTTCCTGGCGGAGACTTCGCCTTGGGGCCTCATCCTGTTCCGGCGCAACGTCGAGAGCCCGGAACAGCTTCGTTGCCTCACGGCGGACTTCCGGACCATCGTGGGCCGCCCCGACGCCCCCGTTCTGGTAGACCAGGAGGGCGGGCGGGTCCAACGCCTTTCCCCACCACATTGGCCGGCCTATCCAGCAGCTTCGGTCTACGGACGTTTGGCCGAACGCGAACCCGTTGGAGCCGGAGAGGCGGCCACCCTGGGGGGACGGCTGATCGGCCATGATCTGCACGATGTCGGCATCACGGTCGACTGTGCCCCCGTACTCGACCTGCCGGTGCCGGGCAGCAGCGATGTCGTCGGTGATCGCGCCTTCGGCAAGGCGCCCGAGGTCGTTGCGGCGCTTGGCCGATCCTTCGCTGAGGGCTTGCTGGCCGCCGGCGTGCTGCCGGTGCTCAAGCACATTCCCGGCCACGGGCGGGCCGAGGTCGACAGCCATTTCGAGCTTCCCGTCGTCCGGGCCGACCTGGCTGCGCTCGCGGCGGATTTCGAGCCTTTCCGACGTCTCGCGGACCTGCCGATCGCCATGACGGCGCATCTGATCTATGCGGCGATCGATGCGGATCGCCCGGCGACGGTGTCGCCTGCCGTGATCGACAGGATCGTCCGGGGCCTCATCGGCTTCGGGGGGCTCCTTCTCAGCGACGACCTTTCGATGCAGGCCTTGCAGGGCGGTCTTGGGGAGCGCGCCGCGGGGGCTTTCGCGGCCGGTTGCGACATCGCCCTTCATTGCAACGGCAAGCTCGATGAGGCACGGGCCGTTGCCGCGGAGGCGCCGGTTCTGGCCGACGCCGCCGAGCGCCGCGCAGAGGCGGCGTTGTCGAAGCGCCGAGACCCTGATCCCTTCGATGCCGCGGCCGCAAGACGCGACCTCGATGGGTTGATTGCAACGGCGGCCGCGCTTGCCTGACCCTACCCCGGTCGCTTGGCCCCGTGGGCGTTGACATAGATCATGTACAGCGAAGTCGTGCCGCAGATGTAGAGCCGGTTGAGCTTCGGCCCGCCGAAGCAGACGTTGGCGACGACTTCGGGGACCTTGATCTTACCGAGCAGCGTGCCGTCCGGAGCGTAGCAATGGACGCCATCGCCGGCCGACGTCCACACATTGCCCTCGCGGTCGCAGCGGAAGCCGTCGAAGAGGCCCACGTCGCAGGTGGCGAATTCCCGTCCCTCGCTCAGGGACTTGCCGTCGGCGCCCATGGTGAAGACGCGGATGTGCTTCGGGCCTTCCTCGACGTGGGTGGCGCCGGTATCGGCGATGTAGAGCAACTTCTCGTCGGGCGAGAACGCGATGCCGTTGGGCTTGACGAAATCCCGCGCGACGGCGGTGGTTTCGCCGCTTTGGGGATCGAAGCGATAGACGTGGCTTTCGCCGAGT
>CAXSEU010000127.1:4238-8935 GCA_964236485.1 uncultured Lichenihabitans sp.
GACGACGTCATTGGGTGAATTCAGTCTCTTGCCGCCCACTCGATCGACCAGAATCGTGAGCGATCCATCGTGCTCGATGCGCGAGACGCAGCGGCCGCGATGCTCGCAACTGACGAGCCGGCCCTGCCGGTCCACCGTATGTCCGTTGTGATTGCGGGCCGGCTGCAGGAACACCGAAACCGACCCGTCGGTTTCGTCGAACCGCATGACGCGGTCGTTGGGGATGTCCGAGAAGACGAGATATTTGCCGGCGGGAAAATAGGCCGGCCCCTCGGCCCAGCGTGACCCTGTCCAGACTTTTTCGAGGTGCGTGTTGCCGTGGACCAGCTTCTTGAAGCGGGGATCGTGAAATTCCAGGCTCTGCGTGAACAAAGCATCCTCCCGATTGATCGTGCATCCGGCTTTTGGCGCGTCCCCGGAAGGTGCGCCGCCGCGTTCCGTGACTGCGGCACTAGGTCTCTTCGGCGATGTCCGCGCAAGAACAATTTAGCTGCTGGGCAGGGCTGTTCCGTTTCGAGACGGCCGGAAAGGGATCGCGGTAAACGCTTCTTCATGAAAACGGGCCAACCTGGTTACCGAAGCGTCACCGGAAAGGCCGAAAGTCATGAGCATCGGAGCTGAAGCGGAGGCGTCTGCCGTCTCGCGGCCCGGTGACGGAGACCCTTCCCCGGCCGGCGACGTGGAATCCTTCGTCGAACGCGCCCGCGCGCTTTCCGGGCGCGATCTCATCAATGTGGCGGGCCAACCCGCACCGGCAGCCGCCCGCGCCAAGGGCTTCAAGCCTTCTCCGGCCATGATCGCGGCCACGGTGGCGGTCGTGCTCGGTGGCGGCTTCATCGCCGGGGCCCAGGTCGTCGTCGGTCGGTCGGGGCCGGTGGCGCCCTTGGCCCAGGCCGGCCCCCCGCCCGAGACCACGGCGCAAATGCTGCACCGGGTGGAGGATCAGGTTCACACCCTGAAGCTCAGCCTCGACTCCATGCGCACGGCGACCGAGAGTTCCAGGCAGGATGAAGCGATCCGCGGCCTCAAGAAGAGCGTCGACGTGCTCAAGCAGGATCTCGAAGTCGCCAAGGCCGGAAACGCCGGCGCGGTGTCGCAGTTGAGCACCAAGATCGACAAGCTCGACCGGGACCCGACGGCAAAGCTCGCCGAGATTTCGACGCGGCTCGATCGTTTGGACAAGGCCGGTCAGGCACCGAACCCGAAACTGGCGGAGATCGCCACGCGCCTCGACCAGATGAAGACTGACCCAGGGGGTGCGAAGCTTGGCGAGATCACGGCCCGCCTCGAGCGGATCGAGCGCTCCATCGCCTCGCCGATCACGACCGCGTCGGTTCCCGCCCCGCCCAGGGCCGCGCCTGTGCCCGTCTCCATCAGCCCATCACCGAAGGTGATCCCGCCGGCCGTCGTCGCGGCCGCCGAACCGAGGCTCCCCGCCGCGCCGCCGCGTCCGGCGAAGCTTGAAGGTTGGATGCTGCGTGATGTCTATGGAGGTGTGGCGCTGCTCGAGGGTCGTTCCGGAGGCCTGCGTGAGGTCGCACCGGGCCAGTTCGTCCCCGGGGTCGGCGAGATACGCTCCATCGAGCGGCGCGGACGCTCCTGGGTGGTGGTGACCAACCGCGGCATCATCGAAGCCGACAGCCGCTGGTAGGCTGCGGCCCGCCGGCATCGCAGTTCAAGCGCGACGGGCTCGACGGGGGTGCGCCGCGATGTTCCGGTTCGCGTCGCGTCTCGTCTCGTCTCGTAGAGGAGAATGGATCCGGTCGGCAGTGTCGCGCGTGCATTCGCGAACGGGACGCCCCATCTCTTGCTTTGATCCAGCTGGGGCAGCATCCGAAGTGCGCGAGGAAACCATCCCGATCGGGCATTTCTCCGACCTTTACGCCGCGCGTTCCGACCCGTGGCACTTGGCGGACAGCGCCTACGAACGAGACAAATATGCGGCGACCCTGGCGGCGCTTCCCCGCGAGCGCTACGCCCGGGCCCTCGAAGTCGGCTGCGCCAACGGAGACTTCACGGCCATGCTGGCGGCGCGCTGCGACGCGCTTCTGGCGATCGAACCCGTCGGCGCGGCGCTGCAGGTCGCCCGGCGCAAGAATGCCGCGCGGCCATGGGTCGGTTTCGCCTCGATGTTCGTGCCGGCCGAATGGCCCGCGGGGACCTTCGACCTCGTCGTCATCTCGGAGGTCATCGACTATCTGGGCTCCAGCGACGTCGCAGCGCTGAGCCAGGAGGTCTGCGCGTCGCTTGAACTTGGCGGCGATGCCATCCTGGTCCACTGGATCGGCAAGAAATCGGGGCCACCGTCGCGACAAGAAGCCACCGACATGTTCATCGCCGCCGCGGAGGATCGCCTCGAGGTGCTCAGGGCCGAGCGCACGCCCGGCTATCGCCTCGACGTGGTGCGCCGCGTCCGCTAGGGCGAATTCGGGACTCCCGCGTCAGACCACGGTTCCATGGAGGTCGTAGGGGTCGGCGCGCTCGATCCTGGCCGTGACCACATCGCCCACCCGCACCGGGAAGCGGTGCGACAGGTGCACCCTGCCGTCGATTTCCGGCGCATCGCCTTTGGTCCGGCCGACCGCGACGGTGGGGCCGACCGCATCGACGATGACCGGCATCCGCCTGCCCACCTTGCGGCGCAGAAGACCGGCGCTGATCGCCTGCTGATGTTCCATGAAGCGTTTCAAGCGCTCGGCCTGCACTGCGGGCGGCACGGGCGGCAGGCCGAGGTGGTTCGCGGGCGCTCCGGCGACCGGCTCGTACTTGAAGGCGCCGACCCGCTCGAGGCGAGCCTCCGTCAGCCAGTCGAGCAGGATCTGGAAGTCCTGCTCGGTTTCGCCCGGAAAGCCGACGATAAAGGTCGAGCGCAGCGCGAGGTCCGGACAGATGGAACGCCACGCCCTGATCCGGTCCAGCGTCCTGTCCTGCTTGCCGGGGCGGCGCATCGCGCGGAGCACGTCGGGGGCGGCGTGCTGGAAGGGGATGTCGAGGTACGGCAGGACCTTGCCTTCCGCCATCAGCGGGATGACCTCGTCGATATGCGGGTAGGGATAGATGTAATGCAGGCGCACCCAGGCCCCGAGGCCGCCGAGTTCACGCGCGAGGTCGAGGAACTTCGTCCGGATCTCACGACCATCGAAGCTCGAGGGCGCATAGCCGATGTCGAGCCCGTAGGCGCCGGTGTCCTGCGAGACGATCAGCAGTTCCTTGACGCCGGCTTTGACCAGCCTTTCGGCTTCGCGCAGAACCTCGCCAATGGGGCGGGACACGAGATCACCCCGCAGCTTCGGGATGATGCAGAAGGAGCAGCGGTTGTTGCAGCCCTCGGAGATCTTCAGGTAGGCGTAGTGACGCGGCGTGAGCTTGACGCCCTGCGGCGGAACGAGGTCGAGGAAGGGATCGTGTGGCGGCAGTACGGCGCCGTGAACGGCCGCCATAACGCTTTCATAGGCCTGGGGACCGGAGACGGCGAGCACGTTGGGGTGAGCGCGTCGAATGGCTTCCGGTTCGGCTCCCATGCAGCCGGTGACGATCACCTTGCCGTTCTCTGCCATCGCCTCGCCGATGGCCGCGAGCGACTCCTGCTTGGCGCTGTCCAGAAAACCACAGGTATTCACGACCACCGCATCGGCGCCGTCATGCTTGCGGGTGATCTCGTAGCCTTCGGCGCGGAGACGGGTGATGATCCGCTCGCTGTCGACCAGCGCCTTCGGGCACCCCAGCGACACGAAAGAGATGCGCGGCGCCGCGCGCCCCATCGGGGCGGTCTTCGGTTCGGCAAGGTCCAGCATCGGATGCCCATGCCACGGCCCTGCGGCACTTGCAACCCGATCCGCCTGCTATGAGTCCGCGGCCTGCGGAAGCGGCCCGCTGAAGAGGGCATCGAGCCGGTCGGCCGGGTAGAGGGCGCGATTGATCGCGCAGCAGCCGCCTTCGGCCAGGAAATAGGCCTCCCGCAGGCTTATGGCGGGTGCGTCGGGCGGCGCATCGAGGCGGGCCGCGTCAGGTGCGGCCAGCGTGGTCACTTGGAGGCGCTGCAATCGCGTCGCCACACGGTGGCCCTGCGAGGCGACCGCGCCGAGCACGGATTGCTCGACGCCGGCGAGCGTCGGCATCAGCCGAGCCGGGGCGGTCCAATATTCGACGGCCTCCGGCCGCTCATGTCTGGAGAGGAGACGGGCCACGCGAACGACGTCGTCGCGGATTTGCAGACCGAACGTCATCGCTTCCTCGGCTGTTGGTTCGCCACGGGCGCTCCACAGAACCGACGCGGACGCGACCCGGCCGTTCAGCCCGACGTAATCCAGAGGTCTATCAACTGGTATGTTTATGGGCTGGGCCTGGGGCCTGTTGACGAATGTGCCCATGCCATGGCGCTGGCTGAGAAGCCCCTCCTCGACAAGTTCGGCAAGCGCCCGCCGCAGGGTCGTGCGGGACACGTGGAGCAGGAGGGCCAACTGCCGCTCGCCCGGCAGCACGGCGCGACCATGGAAGCGGCCTCGCGCGATCTCGTGCCGCAACGCCTGGCTGGTCTGGTCGGTGCGTCGGGGCCGGCCCACCTGTCTCGCCTCAAGGTGCCATCGAGGCGTTCGGTACCCGGCGCGCGGTGCCGCGAAACGGAACGGCGCCGTCCACGAGCAGGATGGCGCCCTCCACGGCATCCATGAGCGGCGCCGAGAAGGCGGCATCCGCTT
>CAXSEU010000128.1:0-1203 GCA_964236485.1 uncultured Lichenihabitans sp.
AAACAGGGATGCGGATTTTACTCGTGGAAGATCACGAAGAGATTTGGGACTTCCTTTCCCGGCGTCTCCGGCGGCGCGGCTTCGAGGTCGTTCTCGCCACGGATGGCCAGCAGGGGGTCGATATGGCGAAAGCGGAATCGCCCGACATCATCCTGCTCGACATGAACCTGCCGATCGTCGACGGATGGACGGCGGCCAGCATCATCAAGGCGGATCCCGCGACCACGCATGTGCCGATCATCGCCTTGACGGCCCATGCCATGTCGGGCGACCGGGAGAAGGCCATCGCGGCCGGCTGCAACGACTACCATCCGAAGCCGGTGGATTTTTCCCGGCTCCTGGCGCAGATCGAGGCACTCGGCGGCGGCGCGGCGACGCCCGGTTCCTGATCGCCGATGGAGGGGGTTGCCCCCACCCGCCGGATGATCTTTACTGCCCGCCCGAGCACCGGAGGCGGTGGTCCTACAACGGAAGCCGAACGGCTTCGCGCCAAGGCCCTGAAGGGCCGGCCAGGGAGGGTACATGTCTGATACCGAAGGGTCGTCGCACTCGCGACGTGATTTCATGCGCTCTGCCACGGCCACGGCCGGCGCCGCGATGCTGCTCGGTGCGGGCTTCGATCCGGCCATCGCGGCGGAGGCCAACAAGGCCGTCGAACGCTCCTCGAAGCCTTTGAAGGCCGCCTTCTCGAACGCCGGTCTTCAGGCCACGTGGTGCGCGCAGGGCAAGCAGGCGGCCGAATATTGGGGCCGCATATACAACGTCGACGTCACCTGGTTCGATGGCGAACTCGACGCCGTCAAGCAACGCGCCGCCATCGACAACATGGCGTCGCAGAAGTGGGATTTCGTCGCCATCCAGGCCTTCGGCATCGGCACCTTGACCCAGCCGGTCAACAAGATGATCGACGCCGGCATCCCGGTCATCGACATGGACACGTTGATCGCGCCGCTCGACACCATCAATGTCCATAGCTTCCTGGCGCCCGACAACGAGTTCATGGGTGCGGCCGTGACACAGGCGCTGGTGACGGCGCTCGGCGGCAAGGGCACGATCATCATGACCCAGGGTGCCCTGGGACACACCGGCGCCCAGGGCCGCGCCAAGGGCTTCAACTCGGTCGTCAAGAACTACCCGGACATCAAGGTGCTCGACACCCAGCCGGGCGATTGGGACGTCTCCAAGACCGCCCGCATCTGGGAG
>CAXSEU010000128.1:1229-8189 GCA_964236485.1 uncultured Lichenihabitans sp.
ACCTACCTGACGAAATACCCGCAGATCGACGCGGCCTATTTCCACAACGACGACATGGCGCTCGCGGCCGCCAACATCATGAAGGCGCACAACCGCACCAACATCCTCATCGGCGGTTGCGATGCCATGCCGCCGGCCTTGCAGGCGGTGGTCGAGGGACGCATGTTCGCCACGGTGCGCAATCCCTCGTGCCGCATCCACGGCGGCGCCATCGTGGCCGGCGTCGCGGCGGTGGTCAACGGCGAGAAGACCGGCGAGGGCGGCATCCCCAAGCATGTCATTATGGACGGTCCCGTCGTCACCAAGGCGAACGCGCCGGGCATGCAGTGGATGGAAGACCACTTCCTGATCTGATCGCCTCGGCCTTCTCCCGCACGCGGGAGAAGGCCGACTTGGCGACCGACGTGCGGGACAAAAGCAAGCACAGGCCAACCGCACCATGCCCGACCCCTCACCCCTCACCGCGCTCGAACTGCACGACGTGACCAAGGGGTTCGGCGGTGTCCAGGCCTTGCGCGGCGTCGACTTCACCCTTCGCCGGGGCGAGATCCATGGTCTCGTCGGCGAGAACGGCGCCGGCAAGTCGACGCTGATGAAGATCATCGCCGGCGTTCATGCGCCGGGGAGCGGGCGCATGACGATCGAGGGCCGGGAGGTGCGGTTCCGGGCGCCGCGGGACGCGATCGCGGCCGGCATCGGCATGGTGCACCAGGAACTGAGCACGGTGCCGGACCTGACCGTCGCCGAGAACGTGTTCCTGGGGACGCAGCCCGTCGGCCCGGGCGGCATCGTCGCATGGGGCCGCATGCGCGCGGAAGCGAAACGCCAGCTCGCGGACCTTGGTCTCGATGTCGATCCGCGTCAGCGCATCGGCGCGCTTCCGATCGGATTGCAACAGCTGATCGAGATCGCCCGCGTGGTGTTTTCGGGCGCCCGCATCATCATCCTCGACGAGCCGACCTCGGCCCTCTCGCCGCCGGAGGTCGAGCTCTTGTTCACCGTGCTGCGCAAGCTGCGCGCCGACGGCCGCTCGATCATCTTCATCTCGCATTTCCTCGACGACATCCTGCGCATCTCGGACACCGTGACGGTGTTCCGCAACGGCCGCCGCGTCGCCTCGAGCGCCGTCGCCTCGGTGGACAAGGGCTGGGTCATCGAGCAGATGATCGGCGCCGGCCATGCCGACCTCGAGGAAAGCTACACGGGCGAAATCAGGCTCGAGCCCCGGCCAGACGCCTCGGTCGCCATGCGCACCGAGGCCCTGAGCTTCGGCCGCGCCTTCCGGCACGTGACCATGGACATCCGGGCCGGCGAGATTCTCGGCGTCTACGGCTTCATGGGCTGCGGCCAGATCGAGCTCGCGCGGGCGCTCTTCGGCAAGATCGCGCCGGACGGCGGGCGCGTGCTGGTCGGCGGCCGGCCCCGCCGGCTGCGCAACACGGCGGCGGCCTGCCGGGCCGGGATCGCCTTCGTGCCTGAAAGCCGCCGGGCCATGCTGTTCGGCGACGCGCCGGTGTTCAAGAACGTCTCGATCAGTTTTCTCGGCCGTGTCTCGCGCCTGTGGCTGCGCCCCTCCGCGGAGCGCAGCCTGGCCCGGACCCAGGTGGAGGCGCTCGGCATCCGGCCGCCCAGCGTCGAAGCGCGGCTCGGCGCGCTCTCGGGGGGCAATCAGCAGAAGGTGGCGCTTGCCCGATGGCTGAGCTTCCCGCCCAAGGTGCTGGTGCTGAGCGAGCCGACGCGCGGCATGGACGTCGGGGCCAAGGACGATGTCGTGCGGATCGTGCGGCGGCTCAGGGACGAAGGGCTCGCCGTGGTGGTGATGTCGACGGAGCCCGAGACCGTGTTGAGCCTCGCCGACCGCATCCTGATCATGAAGAAGGGCGAGATCGTGCTCGAGTTCGGCGCCGGCACGGTCAGCAAGGACAGGCTGCTCGAAGCGGCTTAGAGCACGTCAGGGTGTGATTGAATCGCTTCGCGATCACACCCTGTTGAACGTGCTCGCGAATCTAACTTGGAGTATGTCAGCAACAGCATGACATACCCTAGAGGGGGAAAGCGCCTTGTCCATTCCGGTCGAGCAAAGGACCCCCGCGACCGCATCGCGATCCGCCGCCTGGCTGCGCGCGCAGATGCGCAACATCGCGCCTTTCGTGACGCTGTTGTGCCTGGTCGCCTTCTTCAGCCTGGCAAGCCCGTCCTTCGTCACGCTGGACAACCTCGCCAACATCCTGACCCAGATCTCGGTCACCGGCATCATCGCGGTGGGCCTCACCTTCGTGATCCTGTGCGGCGAAATCGATCTTTCGGTCGCGGCCGTGGCCAATGCCACCGGCATCGTGGTGGCCTATTTCACCCTGCAGCCCGACTACGTGAACATCCCCAACCTGCCGCTGCCGGGCTGGGCGGCGATGATCCTGGGGGTGGTGGTCTGCGGCCTCCTCGGCCTCGTCAACGCCTTCGGCCTGACCTTCGTCGGCATCCCGTCCTTCATCATGACGCTGGCCATGATGCAGATCGGGGCCGGCATATCGGCCATGCTGGTGCGTGGGCAGATCGCCTATGCAATGCCGCAGGCCGTGACGACGCTCGGCAGCGCCTCGATCGGCGGCGTTCCCTGGATCGTGCTGCTGCTCGCCGTCTTCCTGCTGGTCGCCCATGTGGTGCTGGGCTACACGCGTTTCGGCCGATACGTCTACATGGTGGGGGGCAACCGCGAGGCGGCCGAATATTCGGGCGTCAGCGTCAAGGTGATCCTCAGCGCCGCCCTGGTGATCTCGGCGGTCTGCGCCGGGGTGGCCGGGATGGTCGGCGTGGCGCATTTCGGCAGCGCCCAGCAGAACGAGTTCGATACCTACCTCTTGGATTCCATTGCCGCCGTCGTGGTGGGCGGCACCAGCCTCTTCGGCGGGCGCGGCGGCATCGGCAACACCATCGTCGGGCTGTTCGTCCTCGGCGTGCTGAACAACGGGCTCGACCACGTTCAGATCGACAGCTTCCTGAAGATCCTGATCCGCGGGCTCATCCTGCTGCTGGCGCTGATCATCAACGTCTGTGCCCAGCGGCTCCGCGATTCGGAGGCAAGGGCCGGGGGGTAGGACTTACGCGGCCGGCTTCGAATATTTGGCGTCGAGGGCATTCATCGCCTCGACATTGCCGGCCGACGAGCCTCCGTGATCGAAGGTGGACGCCAGAAAGGTGTCGACGATGCTCTTGGCGAGTTCCGGCCCCACGACCCGCGCCCCGAGCGCGATGATCTGCGCGTTGTTGCTCTTCGCGGCCCGCTCCGCCGAATAGGTGTCGTGCGTCTGCGCGGCCCGGATGCCCGGCACCTTGTTGGCCGAGATGGCGACCCCGATGCCGGTGCCGCAGAACAGGATGCCGCGCTCGAACGTGCCGTCCGCGACCGCACGGGCCGCACGCTCGGCCGTATGCGCGTAGAATTCGGGCGCGCCTTCCGCCGGGGCCGAGTAGTCCGCCACCTCGATATCGTTTTTGCTCGCGAGGTGCTTGGCGATGACCTGCAGCAGCGGCTGGCCGGCACTGTCGGCGCCGATGACGAGTTTCATGACAATGTTTCCCTTGAAGTCAGTGAAGCAGACGGTGTTGCTCCCCGCACGATGTAGCGGTGCCGCGGCCCGGGGCACAAGCGTCGCCCCTTGTCAGAAGCTTACGCGCTCGGCGCCGAAAAAGATCGTCACCGCATCGCGCCGTGCGATGCCGAGCAGGGTCACGTCGAGCTGCTCCGCGCGGACGATAGCGAGCGCGGTCGGGGCCGACACGGCCACCAGCGTGCGGCAACCGAAGGTCGCGGTCTTCTCCACCATTTCGTAGGAGGCCCGGCTGGAAACGATCACGAAGCCCTCGGCGGGGTCGATGTCCTGGCGCAGGCAGGCGCCCAGCAGCTTGTCGAGCGCATTGTGTCGCCCGACATCCTCCCGCAGCGCCAGGATGCGCCCGTCCGGGTCCGCCCAGGCCGCGCCGTGGACCGCCCGTGTGATCGCATTGAGCCGCTGCAGCCCTTCCATGGCCTGGAGAGCACGTTCTACCGCCCCGAGATCCAGCCGCGGCGCCTCGCCGCGCGGACCCGAGGCGCGCGGCAGCGCCTCGAAATCCTCGATGCCGCAGAGCCCGCAACTGGTGCGGCCCGCCATGGCGCGCTTGCGGGCCAGGTGGGCGTGCAGCCTTTGCGGCACGAGGTCGACGGCGAGCCGCAGGCCGGCCGTGTCCAGCGCCACCCCGACCCCCCGGATCTCGGAGGCGCGCGCGATCACGCCCTCCGTAAGGCTGAACCCGTAGGCGAAGTCCTCGAGGTCGGCCGGCGTCATCATCATGATGCCGAACGGGATGTCGGCGAAGCCGACCTGGACCGGAACCTCGCTCGCCACAACGCGCTCATCCGGCTTCCGCAGGCGATCCGCGAAGCTGACCGTGAGGGCAGGCTTACGCACGGACGGCGTCGCGCCCGGCGTCTCCAGAAGGGGATCGATTCGGTCTGCCATGCGAGCGTTAAGCCGAGACTCGGCCGGGAGGCCGGCTCAGAAACGCCAGCGCTGGGCATTGGTGACGAGAAAATCGCGCAGCACCTGGACGCGGGCGACGCTCTTCAACTCCTCGGGGTAGACGAAATAGCAGTCGAGCTCGGGCATGTCGACGTTGGGCAGAACCTGCACGAGCCCGGTGTCGGCTTCGGCCAGATAGTCGGGCATGACCCCGATGCCGGCGTTGTTCTGCACCGCGAGGCGAATGGCGATCATGTTGTTGACCGTGAGGGCGGAAGGGCGCGGCGACTTGGCATCCCGACCGGCGCTCTGCAGGGAATTCAGCATAGTGACGAGATAATTCGATGGCGAGCCCGTGTAGCCGAGCAGGCGATGCTTCGCAAGGTCCTCCAGCGTCTTCGGCTGGCCGTGGCGCTTGAGGTAGTCCGGCGACGCATAGGCGTGGTAATGCACCGTGAAGAGGCGCCTGCGGATCAGGTCGGGCTGGGTGGGCTCGCGCAGCCTGAGCCCGATGTCCGCCTCCCGCATGCCGAGGTCGAGTTCCTCGTCCGTGAGGATGAGATGCACCCTGATGTCGGGATAGAGCTCGAGGAACTCCCCAAGGCGGGGCGCCAGCCAGCTCGTGCCGATGCCGAAGGTCGTCGTGATGCGCAATTCGCCGTTCGGCTTCTCGCGGCTGTCGACGAGCCGGCTGCGCACAGCGTCGAGCTTGAGCATCACGTCCTGCACGGTGCGGAACAGCAATTCGCCCTGTTCGGTCAGGATCAGCCCTCGGGCGTGACGATGGAACAGCGTCGTCTCGAGCTCCTGTTCGAGCGCGCTGATCTGGCGGCTGACGGCCGACTGGCTGAGGTTGAGCGCCTGACCGGCATGCGTGAACGAGCCGGCGTCGGCCGCCGCCTGGAAGACGCGCAACTTGTCCCAATCCACGGTGCTCTCCCCAGCCCAAGCCCGACCTAATCCCAGGCGCCGATCATCTGCGCTTCGCGCCGCTCTTCGGCGGCGATCCCGGCGTCCGCCCCATGTTCGGCCAGGAACTTTTCGGCCTCGAGCGCCGCCATGCAGCCCATGCCGGCGGCCGTCACGGCCTGGCGGTAGATCTTGTCCTTGACGTCGCCGGCCGCGAAGACGCCCGGGATGTCGGTGGCGGTCGAGTCGGGGCGCGTCAGGACGTAGCCTTCGGCGTCCATCGGCACCTTGCCGCGGAAGATCCCGGTGGCCGGACTATGGCCGATGGCGACGAAGACCCCGTCGGTCGGCCGGCGCGTCACGGCGCCCGTCTGCCCGTTGCGCAGCGCGATGCCGGTGACCTTGGCGGGCGTTCCTTCCCCGAGGATGTCTTCTACGGTCGTGTCCCACACGACGTCGATCTTCGGGTGCCGGAACAGCCGCGACTGCAGGATCTTCTCGGCGCGAAAACTGTCGCGGCGATGCACGACGCTGACCCGGCGGGCGTGGTGGGTGAGATAGAGCGCGTCCTCGACCGCGGTGTTGCCGCCGCCCACCACCACCACGTCCTTGCCCCGGAAGAAGGCGCCGTCGCAGACCGCGCAGCCGCTGACGCCCGCGCCCAAGAATTCGCGCTCGGCCGGCAGCCCCAGCCATTTGGCCTGGGCGCCCGTCGCGATGATCACCGTGTCGGCCAGGTAGGTGTCGCCGCCGTCGGTCCGGCAGGTGAAGGGCCGCCGGGTGAAATCCACCTCGGTGACGATGTCGAAGACGAGGCGGGCGCCGGCATGCTCGGCCTGCGCCCGCATCTTTTCGGTCAGATCCGGCCCCAGGATCGAGACCTCGCCGGGCCAGTTCTCGACGTCCGACGTGATGGTGAGCTGACCGCCAGGCTGCAGCCCTTGCAGGACGACCGGCTGAAGATCCGCCCTCGCCGCATAGACGGCCGCCGTGTAGCCGGCCGGGCCGGCGCCGATGATCAGCGTTTTCGTGCGATGCGGGGCAGGCATATGTCACCGGAACGGGAACGGGGAGGTTCGGGACCGGAGCAGTGCCGAGGAAGACCACCCCTGCGATTGTATATGGGCCGCCATGCCGTCCCGCAAGGCGTCGTCCCGCAAGGGCCTCTGGCACGGACATGAAGGCTGCGCTTGCGGGCGGGGTTCGCGCGGCCTAGGTTGCCGGCCGATTGAGCCGACCCTTCGATGGCGGCGAACGAAAGGCAATTCCATGCCCTCAGCCAGCGCGATACGGGCGGCTCCCGTCGATCATCATCCGGTGACATCGGACGACGTCAAGGCATCGGTTCGGGCGAGCTTCAGGGCCGCGAAGCGCTTCGATCGGCCTTATCGGCACTACCAGGTCGAGAGTCTTTTTCCGCCCGCCGTCGCGAGGGAACTCGCGGCCTTGCCCTTCGCCGCCCCGGCGCTCGACGGCGTCTCGGGCAGACGGGAACTGCACAACGACAAACGCCGCTATTTCGACGATGCCACGATGGCGGCGTTTCCGGTCA
>CAXSEU010000128.1:8199-8877 GCA_964236485.1 uncultured Lichenihabitans sp.
GGTGGTGGCCGAAGCCCTGCAGTCCGCCGACCTCGTCCGCGATATCGCGACCACCTTCGACGCGCCGCTCGGCGACACGTTCCTGAGGCTCGAATACGCCCAGGACATCGATGGCTTCTGGCTCGAGCCGCATACGGACCTCGGCGTCAAGAAGTTCACCTGCCTGATCTACCTGTCGGATGGCGCCGGACACGAGATGCTCGGCACCGACATCTATGCCAGCAAGACTGAACATGTCGGCTGCTCGCCGTTCAAGCAGAATGCCGCGATGATCTTCGTGCCGGGCGACGACACCTGGCACGGGTTCGAGAGGCGTCCGATCCAGGGTGTTCGCCGCTCGGTGATCTTCAACTACGTGACGCATGATTGGCGCGCCCGCGAGCAACTGAGCTATCCGGACGCTCCCGTCAGGGTGTGAGGGGTGATAAGTCGCGTGCGGTCTTCGATGGTCAATTGAACCTGGTCTCGGCCGATGAGTGCGGGACAAATTTGCCGATGCGATGACTTGCGGCCAAACGCGCCAATGAAGCACTTAAGCTATCGGCGACGTTGCTCAACAACATGGCGGTAGGTCTCTTCATTGGAGGTCTCGTAGCTCCGAACGCGGCTGGGCGTAGCCTCGACCCCTGATCATCTATCAGTTTGAGCATTTGTCGTTGACGGCCTGACTCCGCCTGT
>CAXSEU010000129.1:0-3037 GCA_964236485.1 uncultured Lichenihabitans sp.
GGTCACGTACCGCAATCCCGCCTTACGGCGGGCACCCACGTCGAGCGACTCGACCGATCGGCCATCCAGCACGATACGGCCGCGCCGCGCCGGCCGCTGCCCGGCCAGAACCTCCGCCAGTTGCTTCTGGCCGTTGCCGTCGATGCCGGCGATGCCGAGGATCTCGCCTTCCGCCAGGTCGAGGCTGACCGCGGCCTGTCCCGCGCCTTGATCCTCCGCGACAAGTTCGGCGACGCTGAAGATCACGCGTCCTCGCGTGCGACGGAGCGTCGGGACGGTTCCCAGTTCTTCGGCCACGACCGCAGGCGTCACCGCGGCGCCGAACATCAGGCGAAGCACCTCGGCGGTCATGGTCGGCTCGTCGAGGGTCCTCAGGCGCTCGGGGGCAATCTCGCCGACCTTGCGGCCGAGCCGAAGCACCGAGATGCGGTCGCCATACGCGAAGGCCTCCCTGAGTTTGTGGGTGATGAACACGATGGCGATCCCGCGCCGGGCGAGCCGCCGCATCAAGGCCCCGAGTTCGTCGGCCCCTTTCGGAGTCAGCATGGAGGTGGATTCGTCGAGGATCAGCACGCGACTGCCGCGCAACAAGGCTCGAACGATCTCGACCTGCTGCTGCTCCCCGAGCGACAGATCCCCAGTCACGGCGCCAGGATCGATCGTGAGCCCGAGCGCATCGTTCATCTCGCGTAGCCGGTGCGAGAGGGCGGCGCGGTCCGGCGACCGCCACCACGGGCCGCCAAGGGCCAGGTTCTCGACGACGCTCAGGCTCGGCACCAGCATCACGTGCTGGAACACCGTGCCGATGCCGAGCCCGAGCGCCTGCCGCGGCGAGCCGATCCGCCGGGGCTGGCCATCCACCCGAACGTCACCGGCATCCGGCTGCTGCAGGCCGGAAAACATCCCGACCAGAGTCGACTTGCCGGCACCGTTTTCACCGAGCAGCACGTGGATCTCACCTGACCGGACCGCGAGATCGACCGCGTCGTTGGCCAGCACGCCGGGAAAGCGCTTGGTGACGCCCGCCATCTCGAGGATTGGCGATGATACGGGCTGGGATTCGGCGTCACGCAAGGATCGATTCCCTCTTTCGGCGAAACCGACCGGGCCGTCTACTTGGCGACCGCGACCTCGGTGACGAGCGCGTGTACCGCGGCGGCGTCGAAGTGCGGCTCGACCTTGATCTTGCCGCTCACGATGTCGCCCCGGAGGGCCTCGAGTTCGGACCACACCTTGTCGGGGATATGGCTCGTCTTGAGCAGGCGCACCGAGTTGTCGGCGAGCTTGATCGTATATTCATAGGTGCCGAACTTGCCGCTCTTCAGGTCCTGGATCATGGCCGTGTAGACCGGGGTCACGTCCCAGATGACCGAACTCAGAAGCCCGCCTTTGTCGATGCTCGACTTGTCGCCGATCACGTCGATGAAATAGACCTTGCCGCCATCGGTCGCCTTGGAAGTCTCGACCGACTGGATCATGCCGAAGCTCGACCCGTTGCCCTGGCCGAAGATGACGTCGGCACCAGCCGCGATCACGGCGTCGGTGACGCGCTTGCCGCCCGCGGCATCGCTATAGGCGGCCGGCCCGATCACCGCATAGCGGACCGTCACTTTGGGGTTTTCAGCCTTGACGCCCTCGGCAAAGGCGGCGGATTGCGAGTTCCAGGAGGGGGGCTCGCCCGAGACCACGATGCCGACCGTACCGGTGTGGGACATCTTGGCCGCGAGGCGTCCCGCAAGATAGGCCCCCTCGTGCCCGCTGAGGGTATAGTCCGCGATCTCCCCCGGCTTCTTGGCATCCGGGCGATCGACGATCGCCACCGGAACGTGCATTTCCGCCCCGATCTCCGGGGCTGCGGTGTTGTAGCCGCTGGCATGGGCGATCAGCAGGTTGGCGCCCCCCTCGGCGAGTTCGCGCAAGGTCGGCCGCACGTCCCCGTAACCGAGGTTCTGTGCCACCACGACCTTGACCCCGGTCTTCTCGCCGGCCGCCTTGGCGGCGTCGATTCCCTGCTGGTTCCAGCCAAAATCCGTCCCCTGTTCGGGGGTCAGGATCGCGATTGACTTGACCTCCGCCGCAAGGGCGGTGCTCGACAGCAATCCAGCGAGGGCCAGCGCCACGAAGCCCGCTTTCCTATTCGTACCCATTTGTTCTCTCCCCTCCAAGCAATCAGCAATGAATAGATGTATTATCTTGCGGCCGTTGTCGCCTTCGAGACGAAGTCCGCAGCTTGCTTTCTTCTCGATAGGATTCTACGAGATCGTTCTCTCTCCGATGGATTCGTAATGCCGTTCCGAGTTGTTGTCGCAGCCCTCGTTGTCGCCGTATCCCCGCTGGCGACACTGGCCGCGGCGGCGGAAGACGCCGTTTCGACCCGGCACGGGACGGCGGGAATGGTCGAAGTTCCCTTTGCGGCCGACAACCGCGGACCCGGTGCCATCGCCTGTTCGGCGGCCCTGGCCCATTGGTATTCGCTCGATCTCGGCGAGGCGGCGGCCGGTAGACGCGTGGAAGCTTCGCTGTGGTACGACCCCTCGGACGGAACCATCGTCCTGCTCAATAGCTCAAAAGACCGGATGCCGGTCCAGGCGCTGTGGTGCGGTTTCGCGGGGCGAAGCTGGGCGACCCGAACCTCGATCGGTCTCGAACGCAAGGCGAGCGCCCCGCCCTCCCCGATCCACGTCACCTGCAGGGCCGAGGCCGACAGGCTGGCGTGCCGTTGATCCTGGTGGAGCGATGGGAGCGGCCGCAACCGCCCCTCATCCGGTGAGGGGTGAAGCGCAATGCGGCGGTTCATGGTTGCCGCCCCTCGAGCGCAAGTCGGATCGCCACGAACTTCGCCGCGCGGTCGGCCTGCAGCCGCTTGATCCGGTCCGGCGTGTAGTCGTAGACCCCGCCGCCGCTCTTTATGCCGAGCCTGCCTTGGCTGACCCGCGCGGTCACGAAGGGCGGGACATCCTTGCGGGTCGACAGGTCCTGGTTCAGAAAGCTCGCCACCGATTGATAGATGTCGAGCCCGGCCATGTCCAAGAGCGCC